>JBCCWM010000017.1:0-23151 GCA_039193505.1 Pseudomonadota bacterium
CGATGGCATCTTGATCGGGATCCGGCGGCTGCTGCCAATCTGCATCTTTGTCGTGCCGTTCGGCGTCGCCTTCGGCGTGGCCGCAGTCGCAGGGGGCCTTGGGCCGCTGCAGGCCACAGGGATGAGCGTCTTCGTCTTCACTGCCACCGCACAATTCGCGGCCTTGGAGTTCCTGCGCGATCCCGTTGCCTTCGTCTCGCTCGGCCTGGTGGCGCTGTCGCTGAGCGCGCGGCACATCATCATGGGGGCGGCGCTCTCTGCTTGGGTCAATCAGTTGCCGCTGGGCCGGCGCCTCGCGGTCCTGTTTTTCTTGAGCGACGCAAATTTCGCCGACACGCAGGCGTCAATGCGGGAGGGATCACCGGATCTCGGGCCGCTCCTCGGTGGCGGGCTCGCGCTTTGGGCGACATGGGCGGCCAGCACGGCCGCGGGTGCGTTTGGTGGCCGCATTTTCGGCGACACGGAGGCCTACGGGTTTGGATCCTTGATGCTCTGCTTCTTTGCGGCAACCGCGCTCGGCATGGTCCGCGGATCTCACGGACTGATCTGGCCGGTCGTGGCGGCAAGTGCTGTCTCGATGATGACCTTGCCTCTGCTCCCGACCGGATGGAACATCCTCCTCGCTGCGTTACTCGGCGGGCTGATATCGGTCGCAACCCATGCTGAGTGACTGGTCCTACACGGTTTCGTTGATCCTCCTGGCCTCGGCGGCGTTCGCCACGCGGGTCTCAGGTGCGGTTTTGATGTCGCGCGTGACGCCCGGACCGAAGGTCGAGCGCTTTCTCGAAGGCCTGTCCGTGTCGGTGATCGCCGCACTGGTCGCCTCCGGATTGGCCGCGGGCAGCGGCGTGAGCTGGGCCGCCGTCTCTGCTGCGCTCGTTGCAATGGCACTGAGCAGGAGCGTCGTTTGGGCCATGCTGGCCGGGTTGATCTGCGCGATTGCCCTGCGCCACGCGCTGGGGCTCTGATGATGGAGGCGCGGTGCTTGCGGTCGCTGAGCCCGAAAGAGAAGACGGATGACAGACACGGCCTCGATCGTTGCGCGGTGGCAGGACTGGCAAAGCCAGGGGCTTGAGCACTGCGTCTGTCGCAGGGACGGCCAGGGGCTCACGCTTGAGGGCGTGGTCATTGGTCCGCAGGATGCCCTTTGCGCGGCGACGTACTCCGTCAGAACGGATGCCGCATTCCGCACCCGGGAGGTTCAAGTTCGCTACATCGATGGCGATGTGTTGCACGTCGTGGCGGACGGCGTTGGGACCTGGCGCGATGTGATCGACGACGTCCCCCTTCCAAACCTCGCCGGCTGCATCGATATCGATCTGGGCCTGACACCCGCGACAAACACCCTCCCCATCACGCGCCTGGACTTGAACTCGGGGCAGAGCGTCGGCATCCGCGCGGCCTATGTCCGAGCCCTCGACGAGATCGGAGGTCGGCTGACCATCCAGCCGGCGGACCAGCGCTACACCTGTTTGGAGCCCGGCCGACGGTATCGCTATTATGGGGTGGCCTCAGGGTTTTCAGCCGAGCTCGAGTTCGACGCCTTCGGCCTTGTTCTGGACTACCCAGGGGTGTTCCGCAGGGTCGCACTCCCGGACCAGCCATGATCGGAGGCTTGCCGGGGGGACGCACCCAACAAGCTCCGCACGAGTTGCCTATCTGACCGCTCTCTTCGGGATCGCGGCCACTCAACGGTTGGACATGGTGCTTGCACTGGCGACGACATCCGGCACCCCGTGCGGCTGATGCGACCGAGGTACGCGCCTGATCTCACACCTGGCGTGGTCAAAACATGTGGTTGATCCCGACCACGGGGTGGCACGCCCTGGAACGCGCGGTGAAGACGGCGGGCCGCTTGGCAGCGCGCCGCTTGACACTCACTTGTCCGTCAGTTGCGCGATGGCACCGGTCCAGTCCTCGAGATGGTAGATGTGCGTGATCACTCCGTCCTCCACCGTGACGATGTCGATCGACATGATCTCAAACCCTTTTCCAGTGGCCGGGTCCACGCCAAAAAAAGGGCCGATCGGCGTTCCCTGTGCCGTTCCGCGAACGACGAAGCGCCCATCGAGCGGGATGATCTCGTCGGGTGTCCAGGTCAGGTCCGGCACGACGTCTCCAAGGTAGGCAATCGTGTTGAGCATGCCTTGCGCCCCCGGTCCGCCCGGCGGCGTCGGGATCGACACGACCTCGGGTGAAAAGAGCTCGTAGTAGCGGTCCTCCGTTGTCTCCGCCGGTGCGGTCAAGATATCGGAGTAAAAAGCCCGCACCGTCTCGAGGTCGCCGGCGGTCGCCACCCCCACCAGCGTGGCTGTCCCAGCAGCTGCAGAGATCAGGTTTTTTGTCATAGCGTGCACTCCTTGTCCTCAGTCGGTTCGCAGCCCGCGACACGTCTGATTGTAATTTTCGTACTGAGTGGTACGAATTTGCGTGCCGAGCGTCAATAATTAAATACCAGTAGGTACGAAAATTGCAGGACCCTCCAAAATCAAAGCGCGGCCGACCCCGTACGCTCAACCCAGACAGAACGTTGGATGTGGCGATGACCGCCTATTGGGCGGGCGACCCGGCGGATGTGTCGATCAATGCAATCTGTGCTCTCGCGACGGTCTCCAAACCCGCGCTCTATCGGGAGTTTGGAGGCGAGGACGGACTGATGCGCGCCGTGCTCGACCGATATGTGGATCAGGTCCTGTCCGAGATCTTCGACATTCTGTCCCGTGGCCTGACGCTCGACGGCACATTGGCGGCCCTGATCCAGTTCGCCAGCGTGGACGCAAGAATGGACGCGGGCTGCGTCTTCTTCAAAATGCGCGCGGGCAAGCACCGACTTGGGCCGATGACACGCGACCGCGTCGACAGCATCGACGCTGCCGCAGTGGCGGCCTTCGAGGTATATTTGACTGCCAGCCGCGCGGGAGGAGAGTGGACGGGCGATCAACCCGCGCCTGTCATCGCCCGGTATCTGGTGGAGCAGCTCGGTCTGGCCCTGACCCAACGGGCCGCCGGAGAAGATCCGGCGCAGGTTCAGAGCACCCTAGCGCTCGCGCTCTCCGTCGTGCCGCGCGCCTGAGCTGACCCTCACCAAGAGAGGTCGCGGCACGGCTTCACGGCGAAACGGTGGGTGAGAGAGGCCCGTCAGCAGAAGGCCCGCTTCACGGCTCTCTTCCATATTATGAAGATAAAACAATTACCTACATGGTTGGGGCATACCCGCGGGAGTGGCCGGACTGGCTTGTACTCCATGGGCCACAATCCGAGTTGCGATGACGATAGATCTCCGACGTCTGCATGTGTTTGAGGACGCTTAACCCAACTGAAAGGCAGATCTTCCATTCTCTGCATCCGTTGGCGAGCAAGGAGTGGGACGGAGCCTATGCCGGAGCATCACGCGACAGCGAAGCGTGCACCGCTCAGAATCCTCCTCGTCGAGGATGATGACGGCGATGCCAAGGCCGTCACGCGGGCCTTCTCGCGCGCGGGCATTGGCAATCCGATCCACCGTGTCTGCGACGGCATCGCCGGGCTCCGCTATCTGCGTGGCGATGGCTGGGCGCGACCCTCTGGGCCAATCCTGCTGCTGGTTGATCTCCACATGCCGCGCATGGGTGGCATCGAGTTCGTCAGAGCGCTTCGAGCCGATCCCTCGCTCCGACCACTCACGGCCTTCATCCTAACGACGTCGGATCTCGACACCGATCGCAACAGCGCATTCGATGTCAACGTCGCCGGCTACATCCTCAAGCAGAATGCGGGGGAGGAGTTTTTGCGTTTGGTCTCAATGCTTGATGAGTACTGGCACCTGGTGGAGGTGCCGCCCTTGAGGACTGTCTCGTGAGCGCGGCGCTCGGTCAGCTCCACGTCCTCGTCGTTGACGACGACCCGATGGACCGGAAGCTGATCCGCCGCGCCCTCAGCACCACGGGCCTCGAGCTGTCGGTCGCCGAGTACGAGATGGCATCGCCCGCGGAAACGCACCCGCAAGTGCCCGACATCGTCTTCTTGGACTACCGGTTGCCGGGCGTCGATGGGATGTCGGCGCTGGAGCTGTTCCGTCAGCGATGGCCGGGCACGCCGCATGTGCTGGTGACCGGGCAGGGCGACGAGACGATCGCGACGGAGGCCTTTCGCCACGGCGCACATGACTACATCCCGAAGCGGAGTGTCTCACACCGCTCGATCCGCCGCATCGTCGAGGGTGCTGTGCGCTTTTCGCGGATGCAGGCGCGGCTCGCCACGCAACGCGCGGAGCTCCAGGTGTTTTCCCACGTCCTTGCCCATGACCTCCGTGCGCCGCTCCGCAGCGCGGAGATGCTCTGCGACGAGCTGTCGGAGGATCTGTCCGATGGGGCGATAGACGCCGCGCGCGAAAGTGTGTCCGATCTCTCCGCCCTGATGGCGCGCATGACGGACCTCATCGACAGCCTCGAGTGCCACACGCGCGCCGAGATGGAGGGGGAGCCCTTCCGCCCCGTTCCGGCGTGCGAGGTGATCGCCACGGCGAGTGCGGCCCTGCGCTCCACGCTCGCGGATGCCGGCGCGCAGGTGGACGCGTCCGACAACATGCCGGAGCTCTTCTGCGATCCGCCGCAAATTGCACAGGTTCTGCAGAACCTGATTGCGAACGCCGTCAAATACCGATCCGAGCGCGCCCCGGAAATTCGGATCGACGCTAGGATAGACCGTGAGGGGGATTGCGAATTCTCCGTCCGCGACAACGGTCGCGGCCTGCACCAGGATCTCTTAGAGCGGATTTTCGAGCCGTTTCAGCGCGGCATTGCAGCCGGCGAGGTCCCGGGCTCCGGCCTTGGACTGGCAACCTGCCGCAAGATCGTCTTACGCCATGGCGGCCGGATCTGGTGTGAAAGCGTTGAGGGCGTGGGATCGACCTTCAAGTTCACCCTCCGCGGTCCTCTGCGGTAGGCACGAGGCAGGAATTCTGTCGTCCACGGCCGCAGCGGCGCCCCAGCGGAGGCCGCGGACCGGACATGAGGCGAGGGCGCATGCAAAGATCTGGCTGAGCGCGCCGGCAGCGGTGGCGGCGTGCCGCGCTGACTTGATCAGTCGGTGTGCCCCGACGTCGCCACGGTGCCTCTACGGGTCTGGATCCATCGCCCAACTCAATGTGGCCCGTCCTGCGGGGGGTCATCTCCCCCGAACAACGGGAGGCATGATGAGCGATCTCCTCCGGCTGACGGGTGCGCAGAAGGCGCGGTCGCGGCCCTGCGTCCCAAAGAGCCACGGCAAGCCGCTTGTTGAGGATCGGTGCGGTCTGTCCCGCATAGTCTCCATCAACCGCAATGGCGTGCGTTGGAGCCACGCAGCGAAGGCGTGTGGTCCGAGCTGGACATTTTACACCCGCTGGAAGCGGTGAAGCGACATGGCGGCGTTTGCCCGGATGATCGAGGGGCCGTCTGCCGAACGCGCCGATCGTGATCGACGGTGATTGGGCGAACGCTACGCGGTCGAGAGAGCCCAATCACCATCCGAGAGAACACCGCGCGGCGTCCAGCCTTCTGCTGAAGAGGAGGTCGTGGCCGCCCGAAAGGCGGGCTGAACATGAAGCTGCAGGCAGTGACGGGCTCGAATGGCCGCCCCATCGGTTTCTTTACGAGCGCTGGCCAAGGCGGCGACTGTGTCGGAGCTCGTGTCCTGATGAGCAGCCTGCCTGTCGCCGACTGGCTTACCTCCGGTCGGGGCCATGACACACACTGGTCCCGGCACGCGTTAAAAAAAGTGGGATACGTGCCTGCATCCGTGGCCGGTAGCCCGTGCGGCACGACAAACCCTGATCCAAACGACTAACCCGGATCGAGATCCTGTTCGGCAAGCTCAAGGGTTGGCTGCGCGTGGCACCCCGCTCCGCCCGATGCCCCGAGGTTGCCCTCGCCGCCACCGTGTTTCTCCGGCTGTGACCCAAAATTAGGCTGGAGCCTAGGAAGCGGCGCGATCCTGCGGTGAGCACTGCCGCTTCAAACACTCGGATTGGAAAGCGCACAAGCGGTTCATGCAGGGCACCGGGCTCTCAGGTTGGCGCGGATCGGAAGGTTCAGGGGAGGAGATCTTCGAGCCCATCGTTGGGAGGACCGGCGGGGTGAGGTTAGAGGCTGGCTTTGACCTTTGACACTTTTGATCTTGACCGTCTCGATCGAGGAGGCGAGGCGGCCTCGGGCGCGACTGCCCCCGGTAGTAACCTGAGAAAAGGGGCCTTCCTGATGAGGGCCCGCGTTCGGCAGAGTATCTTTGGGCCGGTTCAGCCGGTTTCGGCACGACGGTCAGGACAGTTTGCGGTCCGTCCCGGTGGTGGGCGTTGATTGGCTTGGGCTGTATGGTGCGGCAGGCTTGGGGCGAGATGTCGGCCAGGTCGAACAACGGTCGTCGCGCATGGCTCCGAAGCTGCGTCTTTTGACGGGCGCATGCCCATCCGTGCGGCCTGCGGTCGCTCGTGCCGAGGCTTGATGAGGCATGGAGCCTTGGTGTCGGTCGCCGGCGTTGGCGCAGTGTCGGTGGCGCGGAGCGTGCCGACGCCGGCAAAGGCGTCTGCCTCCGGCACGCCCGACCAGCCCCCAAGATGCTCCGCCGGGTGCCCCCCAGCGCCGGTCCAAGGGCGATCGCAATGAGCGCTGCCGGCGGAGCCGGACCTTCGAGGGGCGTCCGGCGATGCCTCTCGGGCGTTCCATCGGCTCACCGTCGCGCACGGATCTCCGGAGCCGTGCCGTGCCGGTTTCGCCGCTCGTTCAAACCGGCGCGTTGTCGCAGTGGAGCCGGTCGGCGTGCTGACCTTGCTCCGCGATCGGCCGATGCCGAGGTGCGAGCGCGACGGTGGCGGCACAGACCCGATGTCGAGAGGCCGGGAGGGACGCTCTCGCGCGCGCAGCGTTCGGCCTGGCAGTTGAGCCGTTGGTGCCGACCGCGCGGCCGGTGTCCTCGGACCAGTGGACGACAAAGGCGCGCCCTCGGACGGAAAGAGCGCCAGCGGCTTCGGCCTCGCCCCGCAGCGTTGGATGGACCGGCGCGGACGGCTGCGCGAACCGCCCCGGCAAAGGACCTTCTCGCGCGCCGTCCGGATCACCGTCTGGGAGCGCGGCACGACCTCCAGCGTCTCGGTCACACCCTGGCCGAGCGCGGCGCGCTCCCCCTGGCACTGGCAGCGGCTCAGGCGCCGGGATCGCCGCGCGCTAACGCGGCAGATGCCCGGGACAGGGCTCCCGGCTGGATGCCGGTGCACACTCTCGCCGGCCGGCATCGCCGCGCGCGCGGCGGCTCATACGACCGCGAGACCGTCCTCGCCGCCTCCGGCTCCTCGATCAGCCGCTCCGGCCGCTCGAGGCGCCGCGACCCACGCTCCGGGCGCTCACAGGAGAGCGCGTGGAGCGTCTCGATCGCGAGTGTCAGCGCCGCAAGCACCGCCACGGCGCCGGTCGGACCCGGCTGAGCGCGTGTCGCCGTCGCCGCGGCGTCGTCGGCGCGCGGCCAGGGCGGCGCTACCGGATGGCGCGGCGGTCATGGGGCTGGTCCTCCTCCCACCGGCGCGGCGACGAGCACGGGATCGCGCCTCACGGGCACGCCTGGGCCGCCCTGCCGCAGCCGGTCGCCAAGTGCGCCCTCGGATTGCGCCAGTCGATGCCGTCGAGCAGATGGTCGAGTGGCGACGCCGAGATCTCGACCGCTCCGTCCGCAGGCGTCGGCCGGATGAACCGACCGCGCTCACGGCGTTTTGTATACCGCGAGTGGCCCGCGCCAACCTGCCAGAGGCGCGCACGATCGTGCCAGAGGATCTGCAGCATGTGACCCCGCCGGCCACGAGACCCGAAGCGATCGCCCGCATGCGAAGCGCGGCCAGGCCCTTCCCGGACGAGCAGGGTTGGGCCGTTCACCGCGATTGCGCATCCATGGACGCCTGTGGGTGTGCAAAGGCGATGTCTGAGCTTCGGATGGGCCGGGCTCGCAACCATCGATCCGGCCTACGATTGAGACCTGCGGGTTCTGCTGCGGGCCACGATGTGTCCTCGCGCCTTCCTGGTGTCGAGCGCAAGGCACGTTGCGCAAACCGGGGTCTTGGGATCCGGTCTCGCCGGTCATGTCGTCCCAGACACTGTCCTCGCAAGTCTTTGACGGTTACGCCTGGCGTCATGTCGGGCGTTGTTCCGTTTCCGTCGCGACCATGGCCAACATGTCTTGCTGCATGTTGGTGGCGACCGCCACGGTGACGCGGGCGTGGCGACCGCCACGGTGGTGCCGGTGACGCGCCGCCGGGCCTCCAACGTATTGATCCAGTCCCGCAGACCCCAGCGGCAACCACGTGCGCTGCGTCCATCGTCTCCGTGCCCTTGGGCGCGTGCGCCGGCGATCGACCGGCGTCGGAGACCGGTGCCCCTGCGCGTCGCAAGTCCGAACAAGCCCTCTCTCCCGCCACTTGAGTGTGAGCGGTATGATCTCCAGCCAAACGCCACAGGCACTGCCAGAGGCAAACGAGCGGCTGGCGGTCGAAAAGGTCAGCATCGCCCCGACCCTCACCAAGCCGAAGCCGGGGATCGTGCGGAGATACCAGGAGACTTACTCTTTTGTGCACGGCAGCGTCAGCCGCGTGTCTAAACCTGCGATCTGTCATACTCCCGGACCTCGGCGGGGAGCGCATCGGATGCCTCGTCAACAGCACCAAGCCAACGCATTGGCTTGCAAAGACAAGACCAAACTCGGCCAAGTGACCTCTGAGCGCGTTGATTGCCCCGGTGCGTCGATGGATGACAGGGGTCCGCGTACAATCCGGCATCAATGTCGCCTGCGGCACCTGGGTTCTCGCCCGTGATGAAACGAATCCCAGGGCGCTGCGCCGCGTCGCGACACGCCTCTGCACCCGAGGCATCGCGTGTGTCGCTTTCAAACAGGGACGGACAGTCCCGAGGCGGCATGGGCTGCAGCTCGTGGTCCAGCTCGACCCGGCTGAGGTGCCCTTGACCCCGCCGCCGATCTGACGAGACAGGCGGGGCACTGCGTCATCTCAGCGAGACAGGCCGCTCGGGCGATCGTCTTCCTCACCGGTTCTCCGTCAGCATCCAACCCGTGCCCTCGAAAGACATGGTGGGCGATGTTCACGCCCACCTTCTTGACGGCCATGCCCGTCTCCTTTCTCAAACAGACCTGCACGCGGGTGATGCTCCAAGATAGGCGTCCCACACATCATGTCCGGCGGGGCGAGCCGCTGGGACGCCAACGGTCCGAGAGACATTGGCGAGCGGCGAGACAGACCTGCACACCCGCTGCGACCGCGATCATCGCCGATCGTGCGCCTCGACGAGATGGAGGCGCGCCGCAAGGTCGCCATCCAGTCCAACGAGCGCACGTCGACCGTTGCCAAGCACGATCCCGACCCGACCACCCTCGGCGGGGCGGCTCCGCGCCACGACACCCGGTGAGAACTTCGGCACCTTCTCTCCATCAAGCTCACTCGGTTCACAAGGCTTGCGCCGCACCATCAGCAGCGCACGCGTGACCGCACGCCCTCGTGCCGTCGCCGGGATCAGACGCGGACCGGCGCAGCCCGCCTCGACAATCCGACTTGTCCCGTCGTCCGACCCCGCCACAGGCGCCGGAGGTCCACGACCTCGAAACGCGGCACATTCTGGATGTCCATACGACCGGCCACAAGGTCAGATCACACCGATTTGCCGACGCGCCGCGCGGCCCAAACCGAACGGGTACTCCTCAGGTGTCGGTTGGGCTCTCGACCGCACTGCGTTCGCCGGATCATGGTCTTCGTTGCGCCGCTTGTGGCCGGTTCGGTGGCGATGCCGTCAAACGCGCCCGCTCGGCTCCACCGGATGAACTGGTTAAAGAGCGTTTTTGGAGCTCGCGCGGCCAAGCTGGGGCCACGGTCCTGTGCAGGTCGCAGCGTTCCGGCACTCGAGGCCGCTGCGGATGACGTCAATGACACCGCAGATCACCCTGCGGTCGTCCGCACGCGGCTCACCGCACTGTTTTGTTCGGTCAGAAAAGCTGAGTACGGGCAAACCGGCCGTCTGAAAGCCAAACGTGAGGAACTGGCATCGAAAGAACGCTCACAAGGAAGGAGCGTGACCCATCTCTCGGCCGTTCCGTGAACCCGCGGCGCCCGCCCAAAGTCGCACAGGTTGCTCCTTTGAGCTTGCCGTCACTCCGAACCGGTCGCGCCCTGCTCAACGCCTGCGGTGGGGCCGAGGATATCGGCGCGCTCCAGCCCGAGGGCGGTCAGAATGGCAGCGCCACCGCTTGCGGCCCAGGCCTCCTCAGGCCCGGTGAGGGCGGCTGCGGCGCGGGGCAGCGAGAGCGTGACACGCGACTTGAAGAGGCCCATCGTCTCGGCGGCGAGGCGTGTTTGCAAACGGTCGAGATCGCCCGCACGCAACAGATCGGTCTTTGTCACGACGAGCGTCGAGCTCCGCTTCAGGCGAGACGGCATCTCGCGCCAGAACGATTGCTCGCTCTCGCGCCAGGCTTGAGTGGCGAGCGTGCACCAGAGAACCATGTCCGCGGTGTCGGCAAAATCGGCGAGCGCATGGGCCGGGAGGAGCGGGTCGGAGATCCCCGGCGTGTCGATGATCATCAACCGCTTCAGCACGGGCGCCGGGCGGCGGAGGCGCACGACCTCGTAGCGGCGATAGTCGAGCGTCATCGGATCTGTTGTCTGCACCTCCTCGATCCCGCCATCGCGCCGGACGGCGAGGATCCGGGGGTCGCTGCCATAGCCGAGGAGATAGGCCGGAGACTGGGTCGCCGTGATCTGGGTCGGCATCAGCGGTTCGCCGAGAAGGAGGTTGATCAGGCTCGACTTTCCGGCGCTGAACTCGCCCATCACGACCACGGTCGGCAGATCTCGCGGCGCCTCCGCCGTCGCGCCACTCACCTTATTGAGCCGCGATATCGTCTTTGGCCGGCCCGTCCGTCAGCGAGGCGAGCGCGGCGAGGACCCGACGCTCAATCGCAGGCTGGCCCACCGGCGGCGGCGTGGCCGGGCGCACGCCTTGCGCAAGCTCAATCAGCGGCGTGCACTCGGAGGCGAGGAAGCGCCCGAACTCCTTGCGCACGGCAACGGCTTGGGCCAGCCGGTTCTCGGTCTCGAGACGGTCGATGATCGCTTTCCCTTCGCGCCGGATCACGGCTGCCAACTCCTGCGACACGCGCGATGCCCGCGCAGCGCCCCACCCGTACCACCAGCGCCCGCCGACGTCGATTGCCAGTGTCGCCCCGATGGCGACCGGCGCGCCGGGCTCGGGCACTTGCGGTGGTGCCACAAGGTCCTCCGCTGCGCCCCCGGAGAGGTCCGCGTGGACTTGGACCAGATCTCGGGCCGTGGTCTGGAAGACCTTTTGGAGGCGCTCGGTCTGCTCATCGAGCGAGCGGTAGTAGAGCCGGCTGAGCAGCCTGCGCAGCCGCGCGCCATTGCCGGTCCATCCCTGGAGCCAGATGGTCTCAGACGCGGAGGCCTCAAGGGCGCGGGTTTCCTCTGCGATGAACGTCTCGACGACGTCCTGGAACTCGCGCTTGAAGCCCATCGCATGGGCGTCGATGGCGCGGTCGAGATCGGCTGTCCTGCGCTGCACGATCCGGTCAAGCCGGTCGGCCACCTGGCGGGCGTTGGGGCGCGGGCCGTCGGGCGCGCGCGTTGCGGCCCGGTCGCTTTCGGCGCGGAGCATGGAGAGCGTGAGGCGGAGGGCGTGGCCGAGTTTCCGGCGCACCAGCCCCTCGCCGAGGACACGGGAGATCGCGGTCTCGAGCGCGACGATGCCCGAGCGGCGCCAGGCGGCGGTCAGCGGGTTCAGCCCCTCGGTCCGCGCGACCCGCTCAAGGAGGGCGCGGGAGCCATCGGGAAGGCGGCCGAGATCGCCGAGGAGCGCTGCCTCGGCCCAGGCGGCGCTGCCCATGATCACAGGCGGGGTCGCGTCGATGCCGTAATGCTCGAGCGTCGCGCCGATCCGTTCGCGAATGGCGTCCACTTGGCCTTCGGGGTCTGAGAGCTCGTCGGTGCGGTTGACGAAGACGATCAGGCTTTCGGCGCGAATCGCGAACAGGATCCGGATCAGTCCGAGATCGCTCGTCGTCATCGCCTGACCGGCATTCAGCGCGACGATGCTGACATCGGTGTCGCGAAGCGCTTCGAGCGTCGCGTTCTCGCGGAGGAGGAGCGGGTCGTTGACGCCGGGCGTGTCCCGGATGATCCGCGGCAGGCCCGGCCCCTCTGCGCCGAGCGTGACATCGGCCCGTTTGGTCAGCTCCGCATAAAGGCCGACGGAGGCATTGCTCGGCCCGTCGCCCCCGGCGACATAGCGCGCGACGAGGGCGGGCGAGACTTCGTTGAAGACATGCGACCGATCGAGGAACCGGTCGAAATCGGGGCCGAGACGTTCTGCCGCGCGGGCGCGCACGCGTTCGGCCTGCGCGGCGATCCGTGCGCTCTGCTCGGGAAAGCCGGCGCGGCGGGCGATCTCTCCGAGTGGGCCGCCGCCCGCGCTGAGTGCGGCCCAATCGCCGCGGCCGAGAAACTCGAAAACGGCCCGATTCTCTGATCCGGGCACGTGGCATCGCACCGACGTGACAGCACTTGTCCAGGGATTGACGTGGCTCGGCAGGAAGCCCGGGCGGCGGAGCAGCGCGTTGATCACGGCCGTTTTGCCGGCCTTCATCTGGCCGACCACCGTCATCACGGGCAGCAGCTCATCGACCTCTTGGGCCAGCGTACGTTGGCGTGTCCGGCGTTCGCCGCTCATGACAGTGGCCGCGGCGCGCACAGCGTCGGCGACCTCCTTGCGGATGCGGCCGAGGTCGTCCATCGCGGCCGATGCGTGCTCTGTCTTCTCCTGCATCAGGCCAATCCCCACACCTCTTGTCGGTGTCGACAAGCTAGCTGGTATTTTAGCAAATTTGCGGCACCGATCCATGCGCTTGCGGCAGAGTCGAGCGGTTGGCGCTCTACTGTGCCGTTTCGGACGGCCCCGGACCGAGCGAGCCACGCTCGCGGATCTCGGTCTCAAGGGCGATGCTCTCGACATGGGCGGGTGCATCGGCGAGGCGGAGGAGAACCTCGGCGGCCGCCTGGCCCATCCGTCGGTGGGGCACATGGACTGTGGTGAGGGGCGGGTCGAGCACAGTGGCGAGGTCGATGTCGTCAAACCCGGTGACGGAGATGTCATCGGGAATGCGCAGCCCGAGGTCGCGAGCGGCGATGTAGACACCCGCCGCGAGCACGTCGTTGCCGCAGATGATCGCGCTCGGCGCCGGGTCCTGCGTCAGGAGGGTCGTCGCGGCGGTCCGTCCCGCCTCGATCGAGTAGGCCGCCTCGACAACGCGGGGCGCGGGCGCACCGTGGGCGGCGAGCGCGGCGCGCACCCCATCGACGCGCGCTGCGGCGCGGTCGTTTCCGGCGGTCACACCGGCGACCATTGCCACGCGCCGATGCCCCGAGGCCACGACCAGCGCCGCCATCTCCGCGGCCGCGCGGTGGTTGTCGAACCCGACGGAGGTCCAAAGGCAGCCTTCGCGGTGGCTCCAGAGAAGGACGACAGGCACTTCGCGGCGGGCGAGGAAGGCATATGTGTCCGCGCCGCGCGCTTCGCCGATCAGCACCAAGCCATCGACGCCCCGGGCAAGAAGGGCATGGATTTGCTCCTCCTCCTGGATCGGATCAAAATCCGATGTCGCCACGAGGAGCGTCACGCCACGGGCCGCGAGCCTGGTTTGGAGGGCCTGGAGGCCGCGCGCGAAAATGGCGTTCTCCATCGTCGGAATGATCGCGCCGACTGTGTTTGTGCGGCGGATCGCGAGGGCGCGGCCGCCGAAATGGGGTGTGTAGCCCAGTTGATCGACCACTGCGCGGACCCGATCTCGGGTCTCCGCACGCACCAGATCCGGAGTGTTGAGCACCCGGGACACCGTTGCTGTCGACACGCCGGCAAGCCGGGCAACATCCTCAAGCGTGGGTTGGCTCTTCATCCCGTGCCTCCGCGGGAACGCTATCGGCTGACAGGCTGTTTTCGCAAGATGTAAGCGCTTGCATTAGCGAATTGAGATGGATATCACGGTGAGGTGGGTGTGAGCACTGTCGTCGCGATGGGTGCGCCCGTCCCGCTTGACCGTTGCTCTGCTCACGAGGTCCCCCATGCCTGCCATTTACTTGAAAAAGGCCTCCCGCCGCGCGACCGACGACGCGGGCGATGTCCGGGCCACAGTGCAAGCGATCCTCGATGAGATCGAAACCGAGGGCGACAGCGCCGCGCTCCGCTACGCGGCCAAGTTCGACCGGTATGAGGGCAACACGGTTCTGACCCGGGACGAGATCGACGAGGCGGCCGCCGCGGTGCCCGAGCGGCTGAAGGACGACATCCGGTTTGCCCATGACAACGTCCGCCGGTTCGCCGAGGCGCAGAAGTCCACGATCCAGGATATGGAGGTGGAGCTTTTGCCGGGGCTCGTCGCGGGGCAGAAGGCGATTCCGTGTCGCGCTGCAGGCTGTTATGCGCCGGGCGGGCGATACAGCCACATCGCCTCGGCCCTGATGACGGTGACCACGGCCAAAGTGGCCGGGTGCGGGCACATAACGGCCTGTTCGCCGCCGCGGCCGGGCACGGGGATCGCGCCTGCCATCATCTACACGGCTGATCTCTGCGGCGCGGACACGATCCTGGCGCTCGGCGGCGTTCAGGGCATCGCGGCGATGGCGTTCGGGCTCTTCGGGTTGCCGAAGGCGGACATTCTGGTCGGGCCCGGCAACCAGTTCGTGGCGGAGGCCAAGCGGATCCTGTTCGGCCGGGTGGGCATCGACATGTTTGCCGGGCCGACCGACAGCCTGATCCTCGCCGATGAAACCGCGGATCCGCGGATGGTGGCCTGGGATCTCGTCGGGCAGGCGGAGCATGGATACAACTCGCCCGTCTGGTTGGCGACGACGCACCGCCCGCTCGCCGAGGAGGTCCTGCGCCGCGTGCCGCAATGCATCGCGGAACTGCCGGAGCTCAACCGCGACAACGCCACCAAAGCCTGGGCCGATATGGCCGAGGTGATGGTCGTCGACGACCGCGAAGGTCTGGCGGAGGTCGCCGATGACATCGCGCCGGAGCATCTTCATGTGCAGACGGCGGCGCCTGAGTGGTTTCGCGACCGGCTGCAATGCTACGGCTCGCTCTTTTTGGGCGAGGAGACGACCGTGGCGTTCGGCGACAAGGCCTCGGGCCCGAACCATGTGCTGCCAACCTCGGGGGCGGCCCGCTACACCGGTGGGCTCTCGGTGCACAAGTACATGAAACTCGTGACCTGGCAGCGCTCCACCCGAGAGGCCGCGCGTCCCGTCGCGGAGGCGACGGCGCGGATCTCCCGGCTCGAGGGGATGGAGGGCCACGCGCGGACGGCCGACATCCGGCTCGAGAAGTACTTTCCGGGCGAGCCATTCGACCTCAGCGCCGAGGGCTGATCGGGTGGGCGCGCCGTGGAGATCCGCTGGATGAGCGGCGGCGGCTCTGTGGCGGGGGTGTGTGGCCCTCCATCTAATAGTGCGCGCATTTGTTTTGAGGGGCGGCTCGCCTGGGGCTCTAGATCGAGGCCGTCGACCCTTTGGCTGCGGGCCCGGCGCGACGTGCCGCTGCGCGCGTGGGGTGCGGCGGGACCTGACGCCGGATGGTGCCGTCTCGGACCAGCCCGGACCATGTCTGAGAGGAGCCCGTGATGGCAGATCACCTCTTTTCCGTCGCAGGTCGGACGGCCTGCGTGACTGGGGCGAGCGCCGGGCTCGGGCGGACGATTGCAACCGCGCTTGCCGAGGCGGGCGCCCGGGTGGTCGGTGTGGCGCGGCGCGCCGAGGCGCTGTCCGCCTGGTCTGAGGCGGCGGAGGGCGAGACGGCAGTTGTTGCTGCCGATTTGGCCGATCCGGCCCATCAGGCGGAGATCGCCCGCCAAGTGTCGGCGCCCTTCGGCGCACCTGACATCCTTGTGGCGGCCGCCGGGATCAACACACGGGAACGCGCCGATGAGGTGACGCTCGCGGGGTGGCAGACGACGCTCGACCTCAATCTCGGGGCACCGTTCTTTCTGGCGCAGGCGCTGGTGCCCGACATGCGCGCGCGCGGCTGGGGCCGGATCGTGACGCTCGCCTCGCTGCAATCCTATCGCGCGTTCCCCGGAGGGCTCGCCTATGGCGCGTCCAAAGGGGCGATTGCGCAGATGACGCGGGCGATGGCGGAGGCCTGGTCGGCCGATGGCATCACCGTCAATGCGCTTGCGCCGGGCTTTTTCCCGACTGAGCTCACCGGGCCGGTGTTCAGCGACCCTGAGCGTGCGGCGCGGAACGCGGCACAGACCTGCATCGGCCGGAACGGGCGGCTTGAGGACATTGTCGGCCCCACGCTCTTTCTCTGCTCGGAGGCGAGTGCGTTTGTCACCGGCCAGGTTCTGTCCGTCGACGGAGGCTACACCGCAAAATGAAAGCGCTGATCTATGAGGGGCCGAACACCCTTGTCTACCGCGAGGCGCCCGAGCCGGAGGTGGGCGCGGCATCTTTGATCGAGATCGCGCATGTGGGCATTTGCGGCTCGGACATGCATGCCTATGCGGGCCACGATCCCCGACGGCCCGCGCCGCTGATCCTCGGCCACGAGGCGGCGGGCACGGTGATCGCGGGGCCGCTCAGCGGTCAGCGCGTGACGATCAACCCGCTCGTGACCTGCGGCGTGTGTGCGGCCTGCGTGGCGGGGCGCGAGAATCTCTGCGCTGTGCGCCAGATCATCTCGATGCCACCTCGCGAAGGGGCCTTTGCTGAGCGGGTCGCAGTGCCGCCCCAAAACCTGGTGCCGCTGCCGGATCACGTGACCACGGCGGCCGCGGCCCTGGTGGAGCCGATTGCCTGTGGGT
This sequence comes from Pseudomonadota bacterium, assembly GCA_039193505.1. Taxonomy (GTDB): domain Bacteria; phylum Pseudomonadota; class Alphaproteobacteria; order Rhodobacterales; family Rhodobacteraceae; genus Algicella. The sequence goes on from JBCCWM010000017.1 coordinate 16,873, forward strand.
GGCACGCCGTGCGCCGCGCGCGGGAGGTTCTGCAGGTGCCGCTGGAGGCGGCGCGCTGCGTTGTGTTCGGGGGCGGTGCGATTGGCCTTGGAGCGGCGCTCGTTCTTGCGGCAGAGGGCGCGCGCGAGATCCATCTGGTTGAGCCGCAGGCTGAGCGTCGCGCGATTGCGTGCGCCGCCTCCGGTGCGCGCGGCGTCGATCCGGCCGATGGCGTTCCGGACGATGCGCATCTGATCATCGACGGAGTGGGGATCGAGGCGACGCGGGCGGCGGCCAGCGCCGCAGCGGCCCCCGGCGGCGTAATTGCGCATATCGGCCTCGGCGGCGGCGGTGCCGGTCTCGACATTCGCAGAATGACGCTCCAGGAGATCGCCTTTATCGGCACGTACACCTATACGACCGAGGACTTTCGCCAGACGGCGCAGGCGCTCTTTAACGGGCGGCTCGGCACGCTCGACTGGGCGGATGTGCGGGACCTGGCCGCAGGAGCGGCCGCCTTTGCAGACATTCAATCAGGGCGTGTGCCGGCGCCGAAGATCGTCCTGCAGCCGTAATCCCGCTGCAGTCGAATAAAGAAATTAATATGTTTATTTTTGGTGTGACGTGTTTCTCAAGACTTCAGAAACCGTGTCCTCAACGATACGGCCTATACTAGACTGAATAAATCGTTACATGAGCGGGTTGACGCCGAATCTAAAACTGTCTGAACACATGGCTTTGTCTCTCAGGAACTTGTGATACCTTGCGTATGTCCCAGTGGGTGCAGGAGCACCCTATTTGGTAGTCTGAGTTCCAAGTACACAATCCACGCATCGTCGTGCCCGGAAATACCGCCGCTCAGGGAGTGCCTGCTGCGGCCCAATGGAGACTTGTCATGGAGTACGATCGCTACTTTGACGCCTCAAACCCCGACACGCCGCCGCGGATGAAACCTGCGGTGACCCTGGACGACGCGCCGGGCGGGGTCCCGATGTCCGGCACGGGTCTGGCCGGCGCTGCATACGCCCCGGGCGGCAGCATCAACTCGATCGAACAGCTCGAAGACATCATGTCTCGCATCGATCCACAGGCGACGTTCACCGCAACGGAAATCGACTACGGGTCGCGCGACAGCGAGACTACGATCTCCGAGTTCCTGGACCACGATTCGGGCAGCGTCACCGGCAATGGCGATCTTGAGATGGGACCGTCAGGCCTGGCGCTCACCGGCTTCATCTACATCCCCGAGGGCGTTCATGAGATCGAGGTGATCTCGGATGACGGTTTCTCGCTCGAACTCGGCGGCGTCGACTTCATGGAGTTCGAGGGGCGCCGCGGCTCCGATTCCACGAGCCGCGTGTCGGAGTTCGAGGGCGGCCTCTACAGAGTGGAGCTGCTCTACTTCGATGGCGGCGGGGGCATGGACCTCGATCTCTATATCGACGGTCTGCCGGTGCAGTCCTCGGCTCTTTTCGGGTCGATCGACGAGTTCACCACCCCGCCCGAGGGCACCACGATTGTGCCGATCGACGACTATCATCCATCGCACTTCGTGGGCGCGGCCTATTTCGACGGCAACGATCAGATCAACGGCACTCAGACGGTCGACGTGATCGATGCCGAGGGCGGGGACGATGTCGTCAACGGCTATGCGGGCGACGATCACCTGCTCGGCAATTACGGCGATGACTACCTCCTCGGGGGCGCCGATGACGACGTGATCGACGGCGGCCGCGGCTCCGACTATGCGCATGGCGGTGCGGGCAACGACCTTCTGGTCGTGCGCTCCGACTCGGGCGAGCAGCGGATCGGTCAGCTCGCCGTCGGCATGCCGACCCGCGGCGATCCGGATGGCGAGGTCAACGAAGAGCGCCAGAAGCTCTACGGCTATGAGGACCAGCCGCTCCACGCTGATGACATCCTGATCGGCGGAACGGGCCAGGACACGTTCCTGATCACCTCGCTCCTCAACGGCAAGCTCGACATCATCGAAAAGCACGTCCGCTCCGACGGCTCGATCAACTGGGCCGGCGTCGCGGGCGAGAATGACGAGCTCCACGATCACTGGACCGACAGCTTCGGGATGGTCGTGATCGCGGATTACAACGCGAACGAAGACCAGATCGCGGTCATCGGCCACACCGCCAACATCTATGTCCAGCACATCGATCTCGACGGAGACGGCGTCGACGACACGCTGATCGACGTGATCTCGAACCAGCATGGCGGCGGCGGTGCCCACGCGATGGATCTGATCGGTCAGATAATGGTCTTCGGCGATCTGGTCGAGGAAGACGACATCCAAACCGATGCGGGCGTCACCTACGGCATCGTCGAGGAGATCTCGGACGTCGCGGAGGCCCTGGTTCCGGAGGGCGACGTCAAGATCAGCGAAGACGGCGTCTACGGCTACGACACGCGCGATGAGAATGGCGGCTGGGGCTCGGTCTCCGGCGATCCGTTCAACAACTTCGACAACCCCTACGAAGATCAGATGGAGCTCGCGGGGCGTTCCGATCCGGTGATGACCGAGACGCGCGGCTTCTTCGACCAGCTGGAAGTGATTGAGGCGCCGAAGCGGCTGCGCGAGGGCAACGCGAGCGACAACCGCATGTATGCGGGCCAGAGCTCTCAAGCCGAGGAGGGCATGCCGGGCGCGGTCGGCTACTGGTCGTTTGCAGATGACGGCACCGGCTCGTTCGCCGATGCGCGCGGCAACTCCACCGCCAAGGCGTACACGCTCTGGGAAAACCAGGCGCTTCTGCGCACCGACGGTGTCAGCACGGACGGACCGCTGCCCGGGGTCACGGCGCTTGAGTTCAACGGCGAAGACCAGTTTGCCTTCATCGAGAGCCATCAGAACCACCAGGTCACTCAGGGAACGATCGCGCTTTGGGTGCGGCCGGACGATCTGTCCTCGAAGGGTATGTTCGTCTCGAAGGATGAGCGGAACACCGGGGATGGCGGCCATTTCCGCCTCGGCCACACGGCCGAGGGCGGCCTCCTCCTGCGGATGGCGCCCGGCGACGGCGACAGCGGCAACGTCACCTGGGAGAGCGAGCCCGGGCTTCTGACGGAAGGCGCGTGGCAACACCTCGCCGTGTCCTTCACTGAGGACGGTGTGACGGTCTATATCGACGGCGAAGCGGTCGATCCCTCGGTCTGGACACCGGTTGAGGGCAACGTCGAAAGCCCCGACGTCTACACTGAGTACTTCATGCTGATGAACCAGGAGCCCTGGGTCCTCGGCGCGGATCAGAGCCGGACCGAGCGCAACGACACGGCTCAGCAATTCGCCATCGACGATGAAGACTTGGAGAGCCCGCTCGACGGTGCCATCGCCGAGTTCGGCATCTGGGGCGGCACCGAGCCGACGGACGCCCTCACCCAGGACGAGATCCAAACCCTGATCACCGACGGTCCTGGCACGGCGCTCACCAATCCGTCGGGGCCGCAGCCCATCATCGCGCGCAACGACAAGATGAAGGGCTACCAAGGCGACGACGATATGGATGGCGGCGCCGGCAATGACCGCATGACGGGCGGCACCGGCAACGACGAAATGAAGGGCGGCTACGGCAATGACATCCTCTGGGGCTCCTGGGGCGATGACATCATCGAGGGCGGCCACGGCTCCGACCTCATGCTGGGCGGCAAGGGCAACGACACGCTGATCTCGGCCTCCCATTCGGGCGAGCAGCGGATCGGTCAGCTCGTGATCGACGATCCCTCGCGCGAGGCTGAGCCCGGCACGATCGACTACCAGTACCTGAAGCTCCAGGATTGGGTGGACCAGCCCCTGATCAACGATGACGTGCTCATCGGTGGCGAGGGCAACGACCACTTCTACTTCGAGACGCGGATCAACGCGAAGCTCGACATCATCATGGAGCACGTCAACGAGGACCGGACCATCAACTGGCACGGCGTCGCGGGCGAGAACAAGTACCTCCACGATCACTGGGTCGACAGCCTCGGCATCCAGATCATCGGCGATTACAACGCCGAGGAGGACACGATCTCGGTCGTCGGTCACACCACCAATGTCCGTGTCGATTACCTCGCCATCGACAGCGATGGGGATGGCTTCGACGACAGCATGGTCTCGATCATCGAGGTCTACTCGCAGCAGGGCAATGGCGGCGGCGCCCATGATGAGGACAACCTCGGCTGGATCGTCGTCCACGGCGACAAGGTCGAGGAAGAGGACATCATCACCGACGCCATGGCGCACTACGGTGTCGTGGACACCATTGATGAGCTGCAGGAGGCGATGGCGCCCAACGGCCAGACCAAGTGGTCGGAGATGCCCGACGGCACCGCGCATCTCGGCTATGACAGCCGCGATGTCGAGGGCGACCCGATCGGGTCCGACCCGGAGAGCTTCTCGGACAACCCGTTCATGAAGCTCGCGACGTCGCTCTTCGAGGACGAGACCATCGCGGACTCCGCCCCGATCGCTGCGGTCAACCAGTTCGACGGGAACACCACGTTCGACGGCACGAACTACGAGACCATGGCGCACGACGCTGCCGAGCAGCAGACGAGCGGCACCTGGGTCTTCGCGTTCAACGCCGACGAGGTGGGCGATGAGCCGATGACGCTGGTCTCCAAGGACCACTCGGGCATGAAGGCCGGCGGCCACCTCTCGATCTGGGTGGGCACCGACGGTCAGATCCGCGCGCGGTTCCAGACCCTCAACCAGTCGAAAGAGCTCCGCTCAGACGATGTGCGGGTCGAAGAGGGCGAGGACATGACCGTCGCCTTCACCTTCGACAGCAGCGGTGCGTCCCTCTTCGTCGACGGCAATCTCGTCGACACGGAGGAGTTCTCGAATGACGGGATGATGGGGAACTACGAAGACACCCTCATCGGTGCGTCGTCGAAGACCCGCCAAGGGGACGAGGACAATGCCGAGGAGTTCTTCCAGGGCGAGATCTGGAACGTCTCGGTCCTCGACCGTGCGATCACGGAGTTCGAGGCGGTGATCCTCGACGGCTACGGCAACGACTTCGACGCCATGCTCGACAGCCTCACCGCGCCCGATCCGGAGCCGGAGACGGATGACGGCACGCTCGACATGCCGATGCCCGAGATGGAAATCCCGATGGCGGAGACCTCGCAGTTCGACACGCTCCTCGTTTAAAGACGATCTCGAACTGTGAGCGGAACGGGCCCTGCGGGGCCCGTTTTCGTTTGGGCGACCGGTGCGCCGCGGGCGCGCACCCCTCCCCTCGAAGCGGCCAAGCAGGCCGACCGCGTTGACCCACATGCTCGCCGAGCGTGGCCGCGCAGCGCTTGGGCAATCACGGCGTGTCGGCGCGGAGGACGGCGGCGGGCGCTGCGATTTCGAGCTGCCACGCGCCACGTCTGCTGGCGTTTCGCACACGGGACGGGCGTCGGGGACGGATTTGGGCAGTCCTCTGTTGACCTCACATACCCTTCACGAAAAGGTTAACGGGCCCGCGCTGAAGCGACGGGCGACGAAGAGGGGAGAAGCCCATGTCGAAACCGACATCTTTGGTGGCCGTCCTGGCCCTTTTGGGCGGCGCGGCCGCCGCGGATACGACCGATGTCACTTGGAAGTCAGAGGTTGTGCTCGAGAAGGAAGGGACGTTCTGCGCGGACGATCCGAACTGCTTCAACCGCTATCATCCGGACATTCCGGCGGTCGCGACGGCATCCCCTGGCGACTTCATCGTGTTCCACACGCGAGATGCCCTCGACAGCGACCTGACACTCGATTCAAACGCCGACGATGTGGGGGCGCTCGACCTCTCGGGTGTGCACCCGATGAGCGGGCCGGTTTCGATCGAAGGCGCAGAGCGCGGCGATGTTCTGGCGATCACCGTCGTCGATATCGTGCCAGATGAGTTTGGATACACGGTGATCGTGCCGGGCTTTGGCTTTCTCCGAGATGAGTTCACGGAGCCCTATTTCGTAGGCTGGAAACAGACGCGCACGCATGCTGTCTCGGACGCGATGCCGGGGATTGCTGTGCCCTATGAGGCCTTTACGGGCTCCATCGGGACGATGCCCGGGGCCGAGGAGATTGTGTCGTGGAAGGCGCGAGAGGCCGCACTCGGCGCTGCGGGTGGGATCGCGCTGCCGCCGGAGCCGACCGGGGCCCTTCCCGCAGATCTCTGCGGTCCGGGCGGAAGCGTGGCGGAGGACTGCCTTCGCACCGTGCCGCCGCGCGAGAATGGCGGCAACATGGACGTTCAGCAGATGCAGGTCGGCACGACCATTCTGATCCCCTGCTTCATCGATGGCTGCGGGCTCTTCGTCGGCGATGTGCAC
>JBCCWM010000018.1:0-22961 GCA_039193505.1 Pseudomonadota bacterium
CCGATCACCTGGAGCTGCGCCTGGATCGCGTCGGCCCGCGCCTGCCCCTCGCCCACCGAGACCACCAGCGCCACCGAGCGCCCGTTTTCCGCCGCGGCGGCCATGCCCGCGGCCATCACCGCTGCACAAGTCATCGCGCGCCAGCCTGCAACCGCCATCCCGGGGCCTCCTTTTCAGATTTCTGACCTCAAATGCGGGCGTGAAGAGAATCTCTACACGTTTTGGTAGGGTCCAGCCTGCACACCAAGGGTGAAGAAGACGTTCAAGGACGCACCCATGGGTCTCCGCGCGAAGTTTAACGCAGTTCTGCTCGGCGCCTGCCTGATTGGCATTCTGGCCGCCTCGACGCTCAGCTTCTGGGTCGTGCAGCGCTCCGCCATCCACGAGATCGAGCAGGAGATCCGGCTGCTCCGCGCCAATGCGCTCGCCGTGCGGCACTTCACATCGACCGGGATCGCACCGCTTCTGTCGGAGGAGAGCGACATCCTCTTCCTGCCCCAGTCGGTGCCATCCTACACCGCACAGACCGTCTTTTCGATCTTCCGGGATGAGTTTCCGGAGTACCGCTACAAGGAGGCGGCGCTCAATCCGACGAACCCCGCCGACCTCGCCACGCCGTGGGAGGCGCAGCTCATCAACGATCTCCGCGCCGACCCGAGCCTCGACCGGGTCTGGACTGTGCGCGAGGAGGATGGGGAGCGGTTCTTTACAGTTGCCTTCCCGATGCAGGTAACGTCCGAGGGGTGCCTTTACTGCCACTCGACGCCAGATGTCGCGCCGGTCGCCATGGTTGACCTCTACGGATCCGAGAACGGGTTTGGGTGGCAATTGGATGAGATCATCGGGGCGCAGATCGTGTCGGCGCCCATGTCGCTCGCCGACACCCGGGCGCAGGAGACGGTGACCGTCCTTGTCCTGGGCCTCACCGGCGCCTTCCTCCTCGTCCTGATTGTGACCAATGTGATGCTCAGCCGGATCGTTCTCCGACCCGTGACGCGGATGTCCCAAATGGCTGAGAAGGTCAGTCTGGGCGACTTCTCCCAAAGCGAATACGTCAAACCCGGGCGCGACGAGATCTCCGTCCTCTCGGTGTCCTTCAACCGGATGCGGCGCTCGCTTGAGAGCGCGATGAAGCTCCTCGATGAATGATCTGACCCAAATCGTCCCGGGCGGCGCCCCGCCCCGCGTGATCGGCAAGTACCGCATCGACGGCATCCTCGGGCAGGGTGCGATGGGCCTCGTCTATCTCGGCTACGATCCCGACATCGACCGGCCCGTCGCGATCAAGACCGTGCATGCGCACCTGATCTCGGATGCAGAACGGGACAGCTGGCTCGACCGCTTCGCGCGCGAAGCAAAGGCCGCCGGTCGCTGCATCCATGCCAACCTCGTCACGATCTTCGACTACCTGCAGGAGGGTGGTCAGCCCTTCATTGTCATGGAGCGGATCGAGAGCCGCACCCTCGAAGACCGTCTCAAGACCGGCCCCGGGCTCCAACTCGCGGAGATCCGGTCGATCTTCCTCCAACTCCTTGCGGGGCTGGAGGCGATCCACGCCGCCGGTATCATCCACCGCGACCTCAAACCCGCGAACGTTATGCTGACCGATGACGGCGTCGTGAAACTCACCGATTTCGGCGTCGCGCGGATCCAGTCGATGGATGCAACCGGCGCTGCGATGATCGGCACGCCCTCCTATATGTCGCCGGAGCAGTTCCTTGGTCGCCCGACAGACCGGCGCTCCGACGTTTTTGCAGCGGGCGCAATGCTCTATGAGATGCTCACCGGTGCCAAACCGTTCCGCGCCACGGGGATGGAGGAGATGATCGCCCGGATCAGCGACGGCATCTCAGAGCCACCCTCCACCTACGCGTCGGGGCTGCCCGAGGGGCTTGACGACGCCGTTCTGAAGGCGCTGGCCTCCGACCCGGAGGAGCGGTTTGAAGATGTCTCCGCCTTCCGCGACGCCTTTTTTGCGGTCTTCGGGACCGCCCCCGACCTCAATGCCTCGCATATTGAGCGCGTGGCGCCGCCCGGCGCGCCCCGCGGCAGCGAGAGCGAGACGATGATCCGGCGTATGTCGCCCCAGACCTTTGCCCGGATCGAGGCCCAACTCGTCGCGCGGGTCGGCCCGATCGGACGGATCCTGATGAAGCGCGCGGCCTCCACCACCTCGGACGCGCACAAGATGCTCGACCTCCTCCTGTCGGAGCTCGAGGAGGCCGAGGGAGAAACGCTCCGCGCCTCAATCTTGAAGGAGCTCTCGGGCGCGGTCGGCGGCTCGACCAACATCTTCACCGCCAGCGTCCTCAGCGACCTCGCCGAACGGCTGACCCCGCATGTCGGCCCAATCGCCCCAGTCCTTGTCCGGCGCGAGGCGCAAAAGGCCGAAAGCCTGGAGGAGCTCTACAGCCGCATCGCCGCGCACATCGTCGACGCACGTGAGCGGAAAGGCTTCCTCGCCGGCCTCACGTAACCCAAGCTCTTGCGGTGCGCCGCAATTCTGCCATTGTCTCGACATCAAGCGGTCAAGGTCGGGGGAGTGCCGAATGTCGGAGAAGGGCGCGGATTGGGACACCCTTCCCGACGATTACGCCCCGGAACGTGTCCTTGGCGTCAGTCGCGGTGACCGTCGCCCGACGATATACTTCGACGACTACGCCCGTTTCATCCAAAGCCATGCGCGGCCCGAAATGCTCGGCTTCCACCTGCCACCGCTCGAGCAGGTGCTGTTCGTCAACATGGATGCAACGTCGATCCGCAAATACCGCCTGATGCTCGATCGCTGGCCGGCGAACGACCCGCGACGGCTCGAATACGCCCGCCAGATCGCAGGGGCGCGCGGGCGTCGCGAGAAACTGAACGGTGCGCGCCTCTTCGAGATCCGCCGCTCCGTCTCGGATCCGGACCGCCTGATCCCGCATGTCTCGCGCGCGCATTTCGAGCGCGTCACGCTGCCGGAGGCCCAGGACCTGATCGGCCGAATTCGACGGCGCACTGCCGTCAAATCGCGCGAAGGCAAGGGGCGGAGTGCCGTCTGGTGCTTCGCCGACGCCTGACGGTGTCAGGGGATGTCCACCACGATCAACGACACGTTGTCGGCGCCTCCGCTTGAGAGCGCGATCTCCACAAACTTGTCGCCCACCCGCTCGATTGCGGTGTCGCTCAGAACCCGGCGCAAAAGGTGGCTGTTGGCGTACTTGGTCAGACCGTCGGAGCAGAGCAGAAACCGGTCCCCGGAAATCGTGGGCCCAGAAATGGCCTCGATCTCGAGGTCTTCGCCGACGCCCACCGCACGGGTGATGGCGTTCGACTGCGGCTGATGCTCCGCCGCATCCCAGGTGAGTTTCCCGGCCCGGACCAGATCCGCGACCAGCGAGTGATCGGACGAGATCATCTCGAGCTCGCCGGCGCGCAACCGGTAGAGCCGGCTGTCCCCCGACCAGAGGACCACATATTCCCCGCCCGTCACCACCAGTGCGACGACCGTTGCCCCCATGGTTTTGCCGCCGCGCCGCTCCGACTCGCGGAGGATCGTCTGATGCGCAAGCCCCAGCGCATCGACCACAGCCTCCACGAGGTCGCGCCCGGTCAGATCGAGCGGCAGCATCGCCACAGCCTCCACCACAGTCTGGCTGGCGAAATCGCCCCCCTCATGCCCGCCCATCCCGTCCGACACAATCCAAACGCCGAGTTCGGGCAGCGAGAGAATGCTGTCCTCATTGATTTGACGCACGGCTCCGCGATGGGTGGCGGCCGAATAGCGGAACGTGCCCGGCATCACGCCTCTACCGCCCAGGTGGGGGCGCCGACGTCGAAGAGAGTTCGCATGGCGGTCGCCGCGGGCAGGCCGTCCACGGCGAGAGAGCGGGACTCGCCATCGAGCCGCGCGCTCCAATACCCCATCTTCGGCGCGGCCGCCTCGAGAAGCGACGCCGCGAGATCGGGCATTGCGCCGACCTCATCCCCCCGGAGCGCGCGGTAGAGCCGGCCCTTCTGGCCAGTCTCGGCCCGGTCCCACCCGCTGCCCGCCGGCATGTCCGCGAGCCGTGCCTCGAGCGCCGCCCGGTCGAGACCGCTCTCCAACGCGTCGAGCGCGATGTCCTCGAGCCGCTCGAAGAGACCGGCACACCGCAAATGCGCAGCGAGCGGCCGCGTCCCGGCGGGGAGCGCCCCGACAAGCGTCAGCGGAAACTGCCGCCCGACCCGGTCAACCGACGGCGTCAGCACGCCGAGCACAGAGTCCGAGCCCGCCACCTTCGGTGGGAGGGTGAAGCGCCAGAGCGGCGCGGAGTTGTAGCACTCATTCCAGTCGGGCCCCAGCTCAGCCCTGGCAGCCAAAAGGCCTTGCTGGAGCCAGCTGTCCCAGGCGTCGATGAAGCCCCGGTTGAGCCCAAAATTGAAGAAATCCCCAAGGGCGGGCACTTTGCCGAAGGCCCCGAAGCGAACCGACATCAGAGGCTCTTCGGGCAGCTGAACTGAGTCAGCGCAGGCAGGGTGAACGGGTTGAACGCCGAGCCCATGCGCAACTCGAAGATCCCGATCCGTCCGCCGACATTGAAGTTGATCCGCTTTTTCTGCCCATCCGGCGTGTCGCGGAGCGCCGCGGAGCCGAGCAGCCGGAACCACGCCCAGGGGCCGTCGCGCTCAATCGAGCTCTCGACTGTGTTCGAGGGCGGCGCGAAGCTGAACCGGGCGAGCCCGAACTCCCCCGGCCAGCGCACGGCCTTCGGCGTCGGGGTCTGACCGGTGGCGAGCGTCACCTCCTGCCCGTCGATCGAGAGGGTCATGCTCTGCGCGCTCGGGTCGAGGGCGAAAGGCGTGATTTCGAACGGGATCGAGGGCGCCGCGGCACCGGCAAAGAACGTGTCGCGGATCTGGCCCGCGTTCTCGAACTGCTTCAGCACAGCGTCCGAGATCCCGAGCTCAGCCTGGTTGACGGTCTTGAAGGTCCAGGGCCGCGTGCTGGTGTCGACGAAGCGGAGCAGGTTCTCGTTGAAGAACTTGTCGATCAGACCGCCCGGCGCAAAGGCGCGGCTGAAATCCTGGATCGTCACCTCCTGGCGGGCCTGCGGGTTGAACGGATACCGCCCTTCGAGCGCCTGGGCGCAGAAGGGCGCCACCTGCGCCTGCCACCGCGCGTTGAGCTGCGCCCGCGTCCCATCGGCGGTGATCCCGGAGGAGCCGCTGGCGATCTGGTCGGCCCAACGCTTGAGCGGCCCCTCGAGCCGCGAGACCGTCTCCTGGAACCGCGAGAGCGCGGAACCCTCGTCGGACGTGAACCCGAGTGCGGAGTTGTTGATCGAGACTCGGTTGAGCTCCCGATTGACCTCCTGGAGCTGGTCGATGATCCCGTCGAGCTCCGTCGGCGCGCCGGCATCGCTCCGCACCAGATCCTGGAGGAAGGCAAAGCGGTTCTCGACATCGTAGCCCGGCACTTCGGTCACCGGATCGGCGCCGGGGTCGGAGCGGCGGACAGTCTCGAGGAAGACCTGCGCGCGCCGGCCCCGCACTTCGCGGAGCGCCTCATCGGCGAGAACGCTGCCCCCCTCCGCCGCCGCGTCGCTCGGCAGCACGGAGCGGTCCTCGGTCAGCCGGGTCTCGTCTGCGATGGCGATGAGCACGTTGCGGATCGGCGAGGTCGGGCCCGAGAGGACGTTGGTGACGGCAACCGCCTGGCTGAGGCTCTCGAGCGGCACGATGTCGATGTCGCCGAGGATGCCCTCATAGCGGTCGATGTAGTCGGTGTAGTAAAGGTCGAGGACGTCGCGGCTCATCCGAACGAGGGCCGCTTCGCTCTGCTGGCCGGCGGCGTAGTCGCCGAGGACCCAGCTCTCGTTCTGCACGCGGCGCGCGACGCCGAGCGCTTCCTCGAGAAAGACATCGTGGAAGCCGTCATAGGTGTAGATGCCCTCGATCCCATCCGAAAGCGGACGGCCGGAGGAGCGGATCAGCACCCGGCTCGCCGCCGGACCGCCGATGTCGATGATCCGCCAGGGCGCGAGGTCCGAAGCGGCGACGCTTGTCAGGATCCCTTGGTAGATGCGCTCGGCGAGCGGCAGCTCGATCAGGATCTCCTGCACCGCCAGAACCAGCGGTCCGTTGAGCTCAACCCGCGTCATCGGCTGCGCGATAAGCGCCTCGAGATGGGCCCTCAGCTCCGCCTGGAGGACTGGATCGGGATAGGTGATCTGCCAGTCGATCGCCATCCAGTCGCGAACGAGATCCTTGTCGACATAAGGCGCCTGGAGGCCCAGCGTCAGATAGACCTTCAGCGCCTCGTAGAGGAACTCGGGCTGGTTGAGATTGCCGGCGATCTGCTCTTCCAGGCGCAGGATCAGGCGCGGCAGCAGGTGCTGGTTCAGCGCGGCGCGGTAGGCCTGCGCGGCGTTGGTGCCGATCACGTCGCCCTGGTACAGCCCGAAACCGAGGGAGAGCCCCGGCGGCGGGCCTTCGACCGCAGCGTTCCCCGGCATTTCTCGCAAGAGGTTCAGCGCCGGGACAACACCGGTGAGATCGGTGTCGCTGATCGGGTTCGACGGGATCTGGGCGGCGGCGGTCTGGTAGGCGACCAAGGTCTCCTCCGCCTCGGCGACAAGCGCCCGGTTTTCGAGAAAGCTCCGCGTCCAGAGCGTGCCGAGCCCGATCGAAACCAGGAGCGCCGCCGCAATCGACAGCCGCGTCACCCAACGGAAGCGCCGCTCGACCTTGTCGTCGCGCGACACGAGGCCTGCCTCGGGGAAGATGACGTCGCGGAGCAGCCGGGTGATGAAGAACGACTTTCCGGTGCCCTTGCCGGTCCCGATCGACTGCCGACCGATCCCGAAGGTCCGCGCCATGCCCATCATGAGCCGGTCGATCGGCGTCCCCTCCTGCGTGCCGGAGGTGAGGTAGACGCCGCGCAGGGGCAGCCTGTCCTCAAACTTCGAATCCTGGAACGTCTCGGCCAGGAAGTCGCGCGCCACGGTCCGAAGGCTCGCCACTTGGGACGGGAAGCCGGCGATCAGGCTTCTGCGCTGAGGATCCCGCTCCCCCTGGACCCGCTCGAGCGACTGGGCGTTCAGCCGCGCGAGCAGCGCCGCGAACTCCTCATCGAAGACGTCGAGCGGCGCGGCCTCCTTTGCCGCGGCCAGATCGAACGTGAAGCCCCAGACCTGCTCCCGCGCGTCCGCATCGAGGGGTTCGAAGAACTCCGAAAAGCCCGCGATCAGGTCCGCTTTGGTGAAGAGGACATAGATCGGATAGCGGATCCCAAGCTCCTCGCGGAGCTCCAGGATCCGGCGGCGGATGGCGCGGGCGTGGCTCATCTGCGTCTCGCTGTCCTGGTTCGACAGATCCGAGAGCGAGATCGCCACCATCACCCCGTTGATCGGCTGCCGCGTCCGGTAGCGCTTGAGGATCGACAGAAAGCCGAGCCAGGCCTTGTTGTCGGCCTCCGCGTCGCTCTCCTGCGTGGTGTAGCGCCCTGCCGTGTCGATCAGCACCGCGTCATTTGTGAACCACCAGTCGCAGTTCCGTGTGCCGCCGACCCCGCCCACGGCCCCTTTGGAGGTCTCGACCGGAAACTTGAGGCCGGAGTTCACGATGGCGGTCGTTTTGCCCGCGCCGGGGGGGCCGATGATCACATACCAGGGCAACTCATGGAGCTGCGCCTGACCCGACTTGGAGCTTCTGAGCTGCTGGAGCGCGGCGCGGAACTTGCCCTTCAGCTCCTGGATTTCGGCCGAGACGGCCTCCTCCCGCGGGTCGACCTCGATGATCTCGGCGGTCAGCGCCCGTGCTTTCCGCCGCCGAACGATCGCGCGGATGATCAGGATCAGGAGGACAAAGACCCAGAGCACACCGATGGTGATCGTCCGCTCCCAAAACCCGTCAAGCGGGCGCCAATTGCCGACCGCGATCAGTGGCCCGAAAAACCAGATCACGGCCGAGAGGATCGCGGTGACGAGGCAAGTGAGAAACGGCGTCGAGATGAAGAAGCGAAGCACGGCGAGCATGGGTCAGGCGTCCTCCTCCTTGACGAGGATGACCTCGATGCGGCGGTTCCGGGCGCGGCCGTCGGCGGTGTCGTTGCGGGCGACGGGTTCCTTGTCAGCGCGCCCCTCGGCGGTCATCCGGGTGGGCTCCTGCATGAACTCCGCCATTTTGGCCATGACCGAGACCGCCCGCGCGAGGCTGAGCGCGGTGTTGTTCGGAAACCGCGCCGTCCGGATCGGGATGTTGTCGGAGTGCCCGGCGATGATCACATCGCCCGTCTCGTCGTTCAGCGCACGCGCCACCCGCTCCACCGGCACGAGATACTTGTCGAGGAGCGTGTCGGAGCCCGAGGCGAACATGCCTTCGCCGACGATCGAGATTTTGATGGTGTTGCCCGTCTCCTCGACCGTGACGAGGCCGAGCTCGATCTCTTCTTTCAGGAATTCCTTCACCTTCTCGAGCCGCACCTCCTGTTGCGGCGTCGGCGGTGGCGGTGGCGGCGGCGGCGCCCGCCGCTCGAGCGAGGGGATGACGCCCACATCGACGGAGGCGAGGCGCCCCGTCACACGCTCCGTTTCCGAGGACAGCGCGACCGAAAAACTGAAGAAGCCGGCGGAGAGGATCACGGCGAGCACACCGACCGTGACCCAGACCGGCAACCAGATGTTGCGGGGCCTGAATCGGGCTACCACGCCCCGCCAGTGGGGCGAAAGCGAGGTCTCCACATCGCCGCGCTGGCGCCGGATCGTCTCCGCCAGGCTTTGGCGGATCGCGAGATGCTTGTCCGCGCCGCCCGGCTCGTGGCGGAGCCGCCCCTCGAAGCCGAGGCTGAGGCACATGTAGACGAACTCCAAAAGCTCGAGGTTCCGTCCAGGATCCTGCTGCAGCCGGGCGAGCAGGTCGAAGAACCGGTCACCGCCGACAGTCTCGCGGTGGAACGTGCCCACCATCGACTGCATCGCCCAAGAGCTCTCACCGCCCCAGGGGGTGTTCAGGACGACGTCGTCCATGGTCGCGCAGATCGCGTATCGCGCGACTTTGAGCGCCTGTCCGTCAATGCCGGCGTTGATCGCCCGCCCTTCAAAGGCCCGGATCTCGGTCACCACGCTCTCGCGCAGCCGCTCAGGATCCATGTGCTGTGCGCGGTTCCGGATCCGGCTGATCAGCGAGAAGAGCGTCGCGGCCGCTGCGTTGATCCGGTTCATCCCGGTCATGGAGAGCTCGATCGGGCTCTCGTTTGTTGGGGCCGGCTGGCGCGGCTGCCCGCCTTCGGGCACGCCGTAGCTCGGCGTCGCGGCAGCGGGTGGGGGCGGCGCGAACGGGGCCCGCTCCGCCGGGCTCTGCTGCGGCGTGCTCGCCCGCCGCCGCCCGCCGGGGTTCGGGACAATGATCGTGCGGTCGCCGTCGCTCGCCATCTCGCGTCTCCTCAGCCCTGGCGGATCGCCCAGAGCTCCATCTGAAGGCCCGGGAATTCCCCGGCCACGAAAAACGCCAGCCCGCCCGAGGTCGTGATCTTCGACCAGTACGCACTGCTTGCGTCGAGCTCAAAGTAAACCATCCCGGCGTGATAGGGAATTTGGCGCGGCGCGACCGGCAGCCCGGTCACCCCAATCCCCGGCAGCGCTGAGTTGACGAGCTTTCGAATTTCCTCAACCGGCCCGACTTTGGCCTGCGCGGGGAAGTGCCGCCTGACAGTCTCGGCCGGGATGTCGGCCTGCACGGCCAGGACGAACTGCGACGTGCCGAGGAGCTTGCGGTCCGCGATGATCCCGACGCGGACGCCGTAGTTCCGCTCCTCCAGCGCGATCGAGACGGCCGCGGTCTCGAGCACTGCGGAAAGGTATTGCCGGAGCACCCGCATCACCGCCTGGAAGACAACCGTCAGGTTGTCGTGCTGGTAGGGCGGCAGCTCCGGCGCGGCGCGGTCGGCCGCCATAAAGGCCGCAAGCTCCCCGGCGAGCGCCGCCGTCCGCTCAAAGGCCTGGATCGGGTGCACATTCTCGACCGAGAGCATGTGTCGCATCACCGGCAGCCACCGATTGACCGTGATCAGCAGCAGAAAATCCGTGATGTCCGCCACCGCCTTCGCCGGCCCGACTTCCGCGAACCGGCCGGAGAGCGCGGCCATCCGGTGCCCGAGCATCCCCTCGATCTCGCGCAAAAACCCCTGGAGCGGGGGCGCGGCGCGGACATCGAGGCAGCTCGCGATGAAACCCGTGTCGAGGATCACTTCCTTGTCGGCCCGGACCTCGATGATCCGTGCGATCGGGATCAGAAGGAGGTCCGAGAGATCGTCGACCGCAAAGGCAAATCCGAGGCGGAGGCGCGCCGTCGCCATTGTCACCGGCCGGCGGGTTTTGCCCATCGTGTCGGTGATCTCCATCTCTTCGGGCAGATACCGGGTCGTGGGCAAGTTCCGGGTGGTGAGATCGACCTCCTCCGCCCCTTGCCGCCGCGAGGGGATGGTGAGGTAGACGACACAGTCCTTGATCGTCTCGGGCACGTCGATCGCGGGGGGATGCGCCTCCACCTCGGGCACGCGGAAGACCGCGCCGTCGGGCGTCAGACCGCTCGCGCTCCGGATCGCGAACTTGCCGAGCTTCAGCATATCCGTGTCGATGTCGAGCTGGCTGACCCCCCAGGCATAGGGCGCGACGCGGCGGGTGAGGCCGCTGACCAGCGCCTCGTGATAGCGGTCGGCCTGCTGGAAATGATGCGGCTGGATGAGCAGACCTTCGCTCCAGACGACTTTGCTGTCCCAGGCCATCAACGGGCCCCAGTGGCGTCAGTCACTTCAACTTCTCCAGCTGTTCCTGGTAGGCGCGCGCGAACTCGTTCTGGAACAGCTCCTGAAAGTCGTTCTCCGCCTCGCGGGCGATCTCGGCATAGGCCTTTTCATAGATCTCCCAATACTGCGCTTTCTTGGCTTTGAAAAAGCCCCCGCGCGCGCCGGTCTCTTCGAGCTTTTGGACGAGCGCCCCGGGGTCGAGGCGGGCCAAAAGACCCTTCAGCGCCGCTTGCATGCCGGTCAGCATCGCAACCTCGTGCACCCGAATGTCGTCGAGCGCCTCCGAGACGGCCTTGTCGGATTTCATGTAGCCCCGCGCAGCGGGCTTCAGCAGCATCTCGACCGCCTGCTCCTCGGTCACCGAGAACTTGAGCGGGTTGTTGCCTTCGGCCCTGAGGACCGTCTGGTTCATCCGAAACTCGCTCCGGATCGAGGCGCGGGTCATCAAGATGTCGCGGAGCCCCGCGATCATCAGCCGCGTCAGAAGCCCCATCTGGCGCATGGCGTCCGGCCGATCCCCGACAACGGAGGGGTCAATTCCCAGGCCTTCGAAGAAGTCGAGCCCGGTGTCCTCGGGCAGAGGCGACCGATCTGTCGGGGGCGTGCGGTCCTCGGCCTGGCGGGGCGGCTCGGCCCGAGAGATCTCGGTGCGCGGTGCTTGCCCTTCGCGTCGGACCAGCGGCTCGCCCATTGTGGTGCGCGGAGCCTCCCGCCGCCCTTGCTCGCCGTCACGCATCCGCGTGCCCGGGTGGCGCGTCGATGCCTCCCGAGGCTGCTCGGGCGGCGGCGTCCGCGCCTCCTCGGAGCGTTCCACGAACGGACCCGACCCGCCGCCGAAGGGACCACCCGGCGCCTCGTTCTGCTGTGGCGCCCCGCCGCTGGATGAGGGTCCGAGAAGCCCCTCGTCAAAGTCGTCGGGGATGAACATCTGTTTCGCGGCTGTCGGCGTGTATTGCTCGGCCGTTGCCTGGCTCGGCGCCATCGGACCGGTCTCGGTGGGTGGCGAGAGCGGCCCGAGGATGTCATCCTCGGGGAAGTGCCCACCGCCGCCGAGCAAATCGCCGTCGCCCTCCTGCGGGAGCAGTTGCGCATGACCCTGCGGCGTTGCCGAACCCAGGAGATCCTCATCCGCGTCTTCGGGGATCAGGGCGTCGGTCGCGCCGCCCCTCGGCGTCCCTAGGATGTCGTCGATGCTGTCACGCTCCGGCATGTCGCTGCCGAGGGGCGGCAGATCCGCCTCCGGCGGCAACCCGACGGGCGCCGATTGTCGGGGCGGCGGCGCCTCCGGGGCGGCGGGTTCGGAGAGATCGATCAGCAGCTCGTACGGCCCCACGGACAGGATGTCCCCGTCATTCACCGGCATCGGATCGCGCCCGAGCGGCGCCTTGGCGTAGTTGAGGAACGTTCCGTTCGAGGAGATGTCGATCACCATCACGACGCCGCCCCGCTCCTCAAGAACGCAGTGGCGCTTGGAGATCGTCCGGTCCGGATCGGGCAGCACCAGATCGTTCTCATCCGCGCGCCCGACCGTCAGATTGGACCCGGTCATCCGCACCGGGCCCGCCTGGCCCGGTACCTTCCCCGTGGTCTGAAATCTGAGCGTCAGCGCCATGTTCCCTCCCTCAGCCCACCAGCACCGTGAACGCGCCCATCACGACCGAGCCGCCATGGGCCGTCATGCTGCCAAGCCGCGCCGCGGGCATCTTGCCGGTCAACGTCTTGAACGACCCCATGGCAACGACATCCGGGGGGCCGACGCAGGTGGCCATTCCGGACACCTGAGCCCCCGGCAATTTTCCGACAAGCGCCGTGATTGCGCCGGGTGGCAATACCGGTCCGCCGACATGCGGCACGATGCCCGTGACCATGGGGCAGACATGCATGCTGGAGACCTGGGCGTGGGGCATCGTCATGGCGTGTCCTCCTCCTCTTCGTCGTCCTCGTCGTCCTCGAGGTCGTCCTCGTCCTCCTCTTCGTCGTCGTCCTCGTCGGGCGCGATCCGCGGCTCGACCGCCGCGGGATCGATTGTGCCATTGCCGCCCTTGCCAATGTCGATCGCGCGTTCGATCAGTACCTGAATATAGTGATCGAATTCCTCCGCTTTTTCACCGAGGGCGATCAGGTTCATCCCAAAGATCGAGGTCGCCGAGATCCCAGGCGCTGCAGGGTATTTGGCAAGATCACCCGGGCCGAGCGTGCCGTCCGACATCGACACCGCCGCAGCGCAGAGCGTCGCGGGGTCATCGGAATCCGCCGCATCATAGGCCTCGCGGACCTGCTGGCGGGTCTCGTCATCGGGCTTGAACACCCAGGCCTCCGAGGTCTCAAGCGTTGCCGGCAGGGGCTTTGTGCCCTCGGGGATCATGTCGCGCGCGGCAAGGCAGGCCCACCACACCCCTTCGCGCACCGGCAGGGCCACCGAGAGGAGGCGCAGGATATCGGTGTGCGCATGCTTCTCGTCGAGCGCGGCGAGCACGGTCGACGAGTCCGAGGCCGCCGGCAGATCGAGCTTTGTCTCGATCTTGGCGTTCGCCTTCGCCAACAGCCGGGCCGCCGGTCCCTCGGCGAGTTTTGTCAGTCCTTCGAAACGGCTCATGCTCCGCCCTCAGTTGATCATTGCGATGCCGCCCTTGACCATCGCAAGAGCCGAGCCGTCGATCTGAACCATCGGTGCCTTGAACATGCCCATCGCCTTGCCCTGGATCTGGACCATTGGCCCCTCTGCCTTGAGCATTCCCTTGGCCTTCATCTGGATCATCGGCGCATCGAGCTTGATCTGCGCGGTGCCCTTTGCATCGATCATCACGCCCTTCATCTTGATGCCCGACATCGAGATCTCGATCTTGTTCGAGCCCACCTTCAACGTGATCTTCTGCATCGCCTGGATCGTGATGGAGCCCTTCGACGCCTTCATGGTGGCGTTGCCCATTTTGACCGTGTTGGTCTGGTTGCCCTTGTTGACGTTGACGACATAGTTGCCGCCCTTGACGTCGAGCTGGGTGTTCCCCTTGCCGACCACGGTCGTGTACTTGCCCTTCAAGATGTCGAGCTTGACGTCGCCGTCAGTGACCCTGGTTGTGAAGTGTCCCTCCTTGGCGGGACCTTTGTAGGTCGACTTCGCGATCGCCACTTTGCGGTCCCCGAAGACCTCCAGCGTCGAGGTGCCGTGGATCTCCTCCTTCTTGCCGGGGTGGCTTTTTGCGCTGTTGAGCCCGCTGACCGCCGTCGCGGCCGCGCCGAAATCGGCGTACGCCCCGCCGGCCATGGCCGAGAGCGGCCCACCGAGCGTGACCGCCGTGCTGAGAATGCCCGAGGGCGTCGTGAAGTCCTGCTTGCCGAAGCCGATCTTCTCTTCCTTGTAGACGCCGACGGTCTGCGTCTTCACCATCCCGACCGTCTCGTCATAGAGGACACCGGCCGTCAGATCCTCGATCAGACCGACGAGATGCGTGCGCACCTCCTTCACTGTCTCGGTCTTGTTGCGGTTGATGAACTGATCGAGGTCGCCGCGGTTCTTGTGTCCCGTCCCGATTTCGATCGAGGCGTTGTTCTTGACGAGCTGCTGGTAGTCGCGCTCAGACTGCATGCGGATGTACTCTTTCCCCGCCTTGTCCTCGAAAATCAGCTCGTGGAAGCCGCCGCCGCCCTTTGATTTGTTGGTCTTGATCCCCTGGATCGTCGCGTTCGCGGGCAAGGGATAAGGTGGCATGTTGTCCGCGTTCCACACGCAGCCCGTGACCAGCGGCCGGTCGGGATCGCCTTCGACGAAATCGACGATCACCTCCTGACCCATTCTCGGGATGTGGATCATGCCCCAGTTGGGGCCGGTCCAGGGCGTGCCGACGCGGACCCAGCAGGTCGATTTGTCGTTCTTCTTGCCCCCGCGGTCCCAATGGAACTGCACGCGGATGCGGCCGTACTTGTCGGTCCAGACCTCCTCGCCCGACTTGCCCACGACAAGGGCCGTGTGCACGCCGGAGACGCGCGGCCAGGGCGTGACCTGCGGGGCGCGATAGGGCTCGGATTTCGGCGCGGCTTCGATCACGCAGAGATAACTCTCCGCATCGCCGTTGTCGTCACCGTAAAGAAGCTCCTCCTGGATCGCGCCGATGTCGCTCAAATCCGCAAAGGCCGTCTCGTTGACGAAGAAATGCGTCGCGCGGGTGATCAGGTACTCCTGGTTTTCAGCGCTCCTCGGGTGTTTCTCCAGCGTAAACGTCTGCCCGACGGAGAGGCCGCGCACATTGCCGACGCCGTGCCAGATCTTGTGGCGGATCGCGATCGATTCCATCCGGACCCGCGCGTAATGGGTGCCGGTGCTCGCATCGGGATAGCGCGCGACATAGTCGTAATTCTCAAGATCCTTGTGCGACCAGGAGCCCTTCGGCTTTTTGCTGACAGCGGACAGGTCACTCTTTGGCGCCTCGAAATCGTAGTCGTCGATCGTCACTTCGCCAGGGGTGTGATGGAGGCCGCCATACCACTCGCTGATCTGATCCTCGCGGAACTCAACTTGCTCGTCCTTCGGCATGTACTCGATCTTGGCGAAGCCCGGCACGGCGGAGTGCGCGCCGGAGCCGTCGCAGAGCACCAGCTTTTCGGTGCTGGCAGAGTAGTCAAAGTAGTAATAGATCCCCTCCTGCTCCATCAGGCGGGAGAGAAATGCAAAGTCCGTCTCGCGGTACTGGACGCAGTAGACCCGGCTGTGAAAGCTCTTGGTGGTTTTGTCGCTGAGGTTCGATG
This sequence comes from Pseudomonadota bacterium, assembly GCA_039193505.1. Lineage (GTDB taxonomy): Bacteria > Pseudomonadota > Alphaproteobacteria > Rhodobacterales > Rhodobacteraceae > Algicella. The sequence goes on from JBCCWM010000018.1 coordinate 15,509, forward strand.
AGAAGCCGTAGTCGCCGAGCACGTCTTTGATGATGTCGATGACTTTCTTGTCCTGGAAGATCCGGGTCTCCGTCCGGCGGGTCAGAAACCAGAGCCACGGGCGGATCTCAAGCCCGTAATGCGCCGTGCCGTGGCGGATGCCGAGATAGCGGGCAGACACGCAGGTGCCTTTGAACTCCGCTTTGGCATCGTCGGATTTGGTGAGCTCGAGTTTCATCGGCTTGCCCACCAGAGTGGAGAGGTCGAGCGTCTCGCTCATCGCCGCCATCTCGACCAGAAGCTCGGGGATCTCACTCAACCCATCGGTCAGGCGCGCGCATTTCAGAAGCGCATCCTCATCGTCGCCGGTGCCCTTCAGTGCGACTACCGTGGTGTTCTGGCTCATCGGCTTATCCTCTCTCTTACAATGCGGGTGGCGTCAGCTCGTCGAGCTCGCCATCCGCACGCAGCCGGTCGATCACCTCGGACCGGATACTCCACAAATCTGCCAGCCGCGCCTCGGTCTGGCTGCTGAGATACACGCTCATGTCGTAGTTCGATACAAAAGTCAGGAGGCGCACCGGCGTGGGGTAATACCCTGATTTGGCGAGCACGGCGTCGATGAACTCCTCCCCCTCAAGAAGCCACGCGCCCTGCTGCACCGTGATCAGCACCACACGCGCGCCGCCGCCGCCGCTTGCGTCATCCATCAGAGCCCCTCCAACAGCCGGGCGAGATCGGGGTCGACCTCATCGCCGCCGGTCCCCACCGCACGGGCGCGGCGCGCCGCCCGCATCTCGTCGAGCTCAGCCCGGGAGAGCCCGGCCGCAAACTGCACCGCACCGCTCGGCGGGGGCGTCGGGCGGTTGGGCGCCGAGGGCGCTGGCAGAGCACGACCCGAGAGGGTCTGATAGGCGCCCACCCGCACTTCGTCCCGCCCTTTGGTGGAGACGACCGGGATGACACCGGCCGCCTCCACGGCCGCAACGGCCGCCGAGGTCATCGCCCTCGATGTGCAGGGCAGCTGCACTTGATCGCCGTGGCGATCTTCCGTCACGTGATAGGGCATGTCATCGGCCACATGCGCGCCCCCACGCCCCCCATCCGCCGCGAGGAGCGTCACGAGAACCGCGACCGGGTTGCCCCAGAGAAGGCCCTTGAGACCGGCCTTCCGGTCAAATTCCTCGTAGGCGAACCGGTCGATCGGGTCGGTGCGGCGGCCATAGGGGCGGCGCAGCATCACCTCAGGTGTCGCCAGCGCCAGCCAGTCGGCCTCCGGCAGCGCGCGGAGCGAGGCCCAGGCCGCATCCGCCGCCACTTCTCCGTCAGCCAGACCATCGGGATCGATCGCGGCAAGAAACGGTGTGCCGAGCCCACCGGCGAGCCGACCGAGCCGCGCCAGAAGCTCCGCATGCGGTGGGATTTTCTCGAATGTGTAAAGCCCCGCCAGGAGGTCGTAGCCCGCCTCCCCCGGTCGCGCATCGCGGAGAAGCCGGGCGAGCCCGCTCTCGTCCGGCGACGGCGCCGCGGCGAGATCGGCGGCGATCTCTGCGGCCGAAATGTCGTAGAGGGTGAGGCTCACATCCTCCCCCGTCTCGATCCGGCGAGCCAGAAACTCGAGCTCGCGCCAGGATGCCTCGATCGCGCGGAGTTCGGGATGGTGGAGCACGAGGCTCATCGCAGAGGAAAGCGCGGCATCGACCGCCGCGATCATGGCCGGCACGCCGGGATCCGGCGCCGCAACGACATGGGGGCCCATCACCCGGCGGATGATCTCGTCGGCGGGGCTCGCCTCCACCGCCGCGGCCCGACCGCCGATCAGCCCCTCGAAGTCCGAGAGTGTGCCGACGGGAACCACGGAGGCCTGCGACGGCGGTGGCGGGGGCACGGGCACCGCGGCACCCATCGCTGCCAACCGCTCGGCGACCTGATCCGCGCGGCCCGATTTCAGTTGCCGCCGGAGGCCTGCAAGCTCCTGAAACATTTCGACATTCGCGTAGAGCTCATCAGGATGCAGCGCATCGAGATCGGGCAGCGGGACGGCAACGCCGGCCTCCCCGATCGGCAGGACGATCTCCGTCCCGAACCCCTCGATCACCTCCTCGAGGGCGTCGATGTCGAACTTGATCGCGCGTGCACCGGCAAGGGCGTCGCCCGTCTCGACGAGGCCGCGCGCGGCGCGGCCCGAAAAGTCCCCAAGGATGGCGATCCGGTAGGTCATGGCCTCACTCGAACGCGTAGGTGAAATCGCCGTCGGCGACGTCGATTGCCACTTTCTCGACCGTGCCGCCCTCAAGCATCCGCTTGAGGAACTCGTTCGAGATCTCGGGCAGCATCGTGTTGGTCACGATGGCGTCGATCATCCGCCCACCGCTCTCGAGCTCCTGACAGCGCGAGACGATCGTGTCGACCACGGCGTCGCTGTACTCGAACGGGACGCCATGCGCGGCGCTCACCCGCTTTTGGATCCGGCCGAGCTGCAGCTTGGTGATCTCCGCGATCATGTGCGGGCTGAGCGGGTAGTAGGGGATCACGACGAGCCGCCCGAGGAGGGCTGCGGGGAAGATCTTCAAAAGCGGCTCGCGCAGCGCCTTCGAGATCCCCTCGGGCTCCGGCATCAGCTCGGGGTCCGCGCACATGTCCATGATCAGCTCCGAGCCCGCGTTCGAGGTCAGCAGGATCAGCGTGTTCTTGAAGTCGATCACGCGGCCCTCGCCATCCTCCATCACGCCCTTGTCGAAGACCTGAAAAAAGATCTCGTGAACATCCGGGTGGGCCTTTTCCACTTCGTCGAGGAGGACGACCGAATAGGGCTTGCGCCGCACCGCCTCGGTCAGAACCCCGCCCTCGCCATAGCCGACATAGCCCGGAGGCGCCCCTTTGAGCGAGGAGACGGTGTGCGCCTCCTGATACTCCGACATGTTGATCGTGATGACGTTCTGCTCCCCACCGTAGAGCACTTCGGCGAGCGCGAGCGCCGTCTCGGTCTTGCCGACGCCGGAGGTCCCGGCGAGCATGAAGACCCCGATCGGCTTTGACGGGTTGTCGAGGCCGGCGCGACTGGTCTGGATCCGCTTTGCGATCATCGCCATCGCGTGGTCCTGACCGATCACCCGCTTCGCGAGATGCGTGTCGAGGTCGAGGACGGTCTGGATCTCGTCCGAGACCATCCGCCCGACCGGGATCCCCGTCCAGTCCCCGACGACCGACGCGACGGCCTGTTCGTCGACGATGGGCAGGATCAGCGGGCTCTCGCCCTGGAGCTCGACCAGCTTTTCCATATGGGCCTTGAGGTCGGCAACCGTCGCCTCCCGCTCCTCAGAGGTCAGCGCGGGCTCGGCGCCCTCGACCTCCTCCCCCTCGACGGGCCCGCCCCCTTCGCGCAGCCGTGCGCGGAGCTTCAGGATGTACTCGACAAGCGACTTCTCGGCCTCCCACCGCTCGGTCAATCCGGCCAGACGCTCCTCCTCCTCGGCTTTGATGGCGCTGATCGCCGTCCGCCGCTCGGTCACGTCGTAGCCCGCGGTCTCGTCCCGGTCGATGATCTCGAGCTCGGTCGTCAGGGCGTCGATCTTCTTGCGGCTGTCGTCGACTTCGGCTGGCACCGCGTGCTGGCTGACCGCGACGCGCGCGCAGGCCGTGTCAAGCACGCTCACCGATTTGTCGGGGAGCTGACGGGCCGGGATATAGCGGGCCGAGAGCTTCACGGCCGCCTCGATCCCCTCATCGAGGACCTGCACCTTGTGGTGGGTCTCGAGCATGGAGGCGATGCCCCGCATCATCAGGACCGCCTTCTCCACGCCCGGCTCATCGACCTGCACCACCTGGAAGCGCCGGGTGAGGGCCGGGTCCTTCTCGATGTGCTTCTTGTACTCCGCCCAGGTCGTCGCCCCGATTGTGCGGAGCGTGCCGCGCGCCAGCGCGGGCTTCAGCAGGTTTGCCGCATCGCCGGTCCCGGCCGCACCGCCGGCACCGACGAGCGTGTGGGTCTCGTCGATGAACATGATCACCGGCGTGGTGGAGGCCTGCACCTCTTCGATGACCGAGCGGAGCCGCTGCTCAAACTCCCCCTTCATCGAGGCGCCCGCCTGCAGAAGCCCGACATCGAGCGCCAGAAGCCGCGCCTCCTGCAGGGCCGGCGGCACGTCGCCGCGCGCGATCCGAAGCGCAAACCCCTCCACCACTGCGGTTTTTCCGACGCCCGCCTCTCCGGTCAGGATCGGGTTGTTCTGGCGGCGGCGCATCAGGATGTCGACGATCTGCCGGATCTCCTCGTCGCGCCCCACGATCGGGTCGATTTTGCCGTCGCGCGCCTGTTCGGTCATGTCGGTGCAGAACTGGGCGAGCGCCTCCTCCTTGCCCATCTGCGCCGGCGCCATCGCGCCTGCCGCCTCACCCGGCACGGCGCCGCCGCCGACGGCGCTTCCGTCCTGCGGCGCCATCCGCTCCTCCGGCGAGCCGTCGACGATCTTGGCGAAATCGTCCGACAACACATCCGGCTTGATCTTCTTGAATTCCCCAGAGATCCCGTGGAGCACGCGGCGCAGACCGTCCGTCTTGGTGATCCCGATCATCAGATGGCCGGTCCGCACATGGTTCGAGTTGAAGAGGAGCGAGGCGTAGGTCCAACCGCGCTCAACGCTCTCGCCCAGATGGCTCGACAGATCGGAGATCGATGTCGCGCCCCGCGGCAGCGCGTCGAGCGCGCGCGTCATGTCGGCGGCGAGCGTGCCCGGATCCATCTCGAAGTGTTGCGCGATCAGGTGCAGGTCGGTGGATTGTTCCTGGAAGATCTGATGGAACCAATGCACCAGCTCGACATACGGATTGCCCCGCATCTTACAGAAAACGGTCGCACCTTCGATCGTTTTGTAGCCGAGCTTGTTAAGCTTTCCAAAGAGGGCAACGCGGCTGATTTCGGCCATTGTTCCGATCCTATTCTAGATCCCGTCCAAATCCTTGGTCGCTCACGCGGCCAATTGCAACTCATCGGCGTCGCGACCTTTCGGCCGCTCCCCCGTCCAGCTCGTGTAGCCGAGCCGACAGCCCTCCCCGAGGCGCATCTCAGGCACTTCGCCCTCCTTGAGGACAAGCACGATGTCATAGTCGAACGCGTCGCCGAGGTAGTTTCGCACGATCGCGCGGAGCCGCTCCATCGCGCCGCCGCCGGGCAGCATCCGCTCGTACCCTGCCTTGTCGAGCGGCCCGATCCGGAGGCGGAACTTCGCGGTCCGCGACCACACCCGCTCCCCCAGATTGAAATCGAAGCCGAGCCGCCCGGGCTTGCCGAGCCGCCAGCGGTCCGACGGCTCCAACGTGAGCCACGAGCCGATGAACGGCTCGAGCGTGACGTGGCTGCCGAAAAACGCCCGGAGCATCGAGACCAGCCCGTCGGCATGTCGCGGTCCGTTCGCAAGGTGCCCGGCATAGAACCGCTTGGCGAGATCCGGCATTGCGTCACGGTCAAGGAACGGCTTGCCGCGATAGCCCGAGATCGCCGCAACCGCATCCGAGAACGGATCGCGCGTCCCCTCATCGAAGGAGGGTGCCGGCTCCCCCGAGGCCCAGGCCCGGAAAAAGAGCGACATCATCCGGTGGATGAACATGTCCGCGAACGCAACCAGTGTCCGGTCGCGGTGGTTGCGCATCCGCTCCCGCGCATATTCGGTCAAGTGGAGCGGCATGGGCCCCTGCGGCCCCCACAGGCCGAAGAACCGGTTGACCAGGCGGCCCGGCGCCTCCTCGGACGGGGGCTCGAACCGCTCAAGCGTGGCGCGGGGGAAGGCAAGCTCCGGCACTTGGGCCAGACGCACCCTGTCATGCGCCGGGCGCCGCGTCTCGCCGAGCCGGCCGTCCTCGCCGTAAGCCGCCTCAATCACCCGGAGCGCGTGGAAGAGGTGCACCCGCTCCGGGTCCACGGCCAGCCGCTGAAGGTGGATCAGGCGATTTGTCTCAGACCGCGCGTCGCGTCCCATCGACATACCTCCCCCCGCTGCTGGGTCCTGAGGACCGTTTCGGTGAACGAATTGATCGCCGCGTATTTCGCGAAGAACCGCTCGAGGACGGAGCCGAGCGTGTAGACGCTCGTCCCCTCGAAAAAGCTCTCATCCATTTCGAGCGCGATCTCGAGGCCGCGGACCGCGGTCGAGAGCACCTCATCGGGCATCCGGCGCACAATCGGTCGGCTGGAGACCTGGACCAGCCCCTCGAGCTGCTTTTGGAGCGCCCGGTCCTCGGGCGGCGCATAGAGCCCCACAAGCTCGCGCAGCGCCTCGGCCGAGCCGCCGAAGGTCGTGTCGGCGATCGAGAGATAGTTGAGCGACAGATGGCTCAAGAGCCGCCAGGCCGATCCGCTCTCCGAGAGGGTCGGGCGGGGGCGTGTCGGGACGATCGGCGTCTCGATCGTCTTGACCGGCCCGCCGCCCGGCAGGTGGAACATGTCCGGCGCCCCCGTCGCGAGAAGGAGCGGCAGATCCCGGTTGGTGCAGAGCGCCTCGACCTCCAGTTGATCGAGATGCGCGGGGTAGGGTGCCTCGTTTCGGTCGACCAGGTTCAGATAAAGCTCCGCCCCCAGATAAGAGGTCCGCGTGCCCCGCAGCCGCTCCCGCTCGGAGCGCTGGCGCATCCGCCGCCTGACAGTGTAGTAGGCGGGGTGATCCTCACCGATGGCCGTGAACTCGGTCTGGCTGTAGAAGGCGGAGAAGGGGATGTCGTCCTCCCCCTCGCCGCTGATGCCGGTCACCTTCTCGATCCGCACCACTTCGAAGTCGAGGACTGCCGTCCGGTCGACCACGACATGATGGTCGAAGTCCCGCCCCGTCACCGGCACCCGGTCGCAGCGACGGTGAAAGAGGTTCACGATCGGCACCGCGTGGAGCGAGAAGGACGCGGGCCGGAGGTGATCGCCCATCTCCGGGTGCCCCTCGCGCAGGAAGAGGTAGATGTCGACCTCGTCGCCCGCGGCCTTTTTAAAGGCCGGCGCGAGCCCCGCCAGCTCCACAAAATGGAACCGCTCGGGCATCGCGAAGTACTCCTGCAGGAGGCGATAGCCGTCAAATGTCTGCGCCGGCGTCTCGAGGAGGGCCTCATCCGCCGCATAGCCCTTGGGCCGCACTTCTGCCGCGTCGAGCTCCAACCGCCAGTCTGCACGGCGGTCCGTCGACCGCGCGGCGAGACCGGTGACCTGGGTCGACATCACTTCGTGGAGGATCCAGTTGCCGCCGTTTTGCGCCTGCAAAAACAGCGTCAGCGCATCTGCGGTCAGTTCCGCCAGTGGCCCCGCGCCCATCCGCTTCAGCCGGAGGCGCACGCCCGCGCGCGCCTCGATGTCGCGCGCAAACCCCGCCGCGATCAGCGCACCGCGGCTGTCGATATACTCCGTCTCGACGATCTTGAGCGGCCAGAGCGTTGTCTCATGCGCCGTGCGGAACTGGCAGGCCGTCTGCCCGCCCTCGACGACACGGCTCCGCACCGG
>JBCCWM010000019.1:0-22350 GCA_039193505.1 Pseudomonadota bacterium
ACCCGATCATGCCGGGCGACGAGCGCGTGAAGAAGATCGAAGGCCTGCGGCTCAAGGTGCACGCGAGCCCCCGCGCGGCGGAGCTCAGCCCGATCCGCGTCGAGTTCGAAGTCTGCGAAGGAATAAATCACTCGATCCGGCCCCCGTTGAGCGGACGTTACCGACCGAGCTGCGCCACTGCAAACAGCCGTGAAACCGCGCTCCACCGCCGCGCCCCAGCATGTGCAAGCCGAGGCGCGGGCACTCCCAGATGCCGCGCCTTGGGCCAGCAGCAGCAAAGGAACACCCCATGTCGTCACTGACCGTCAGCGCGCCCGCCCTTTCTTTGTCGGCCAGACCCCCGGGCGTCTACAACCGCCTGGCCAGCCGCTACGCGACGATGCACCAGCGCTGGCTTCGCCACGCAGGCGGTCCGGCCCAGGCCGCGTTCGAGGCTGCCGTCGTTGCGCGTCTTGCGGCGGGCGACCGGATGCTCGATGCGGGGTGCGGCCGCGGCGATCTCGCACGCCATGTCCTCAGCGCGCGTCCGGGCGTGGTCGTCACCCTCCTCGATGCGTGCGCCGAGATGCTGGCGGCGGCGCGCGATCTCCCCGTGCCCGGGATCGAGGGCAGCCTCCTCGATCTGCCCTTCCCGAGCGCGAGTTTCGATCTTGTCAGCGCCGCCTGGTCGATCGAGGCGACCGAGAACCCTGTCCAAGCCATCGGAGAGTTAACGCGCGTCCTTCGCCCGGGCGGCGATCTGGTCCTCGTCTTCTGCAGCGACGCCCCACCGGGGTCTGTGGCCGCACGGATCCTGCGACGAACGGTAGAGCTCCGCGGAACGGGCCGTTTCCTCTGCGCCGAAACGGTTGCGAATGCCCTCCATGCCGGTGCACCGGGACGCCTGACGCATCTCAGAAGCTTCGGTCCGGCAACTGCGTTGCTCTTCGAGCGTGGGCCCGCGGATGTCCAGCGACAGCGCGTCCCGAGCGCGCGCCCTTAGGCCGGGGGCACCGAAAGGGCGCCTCCACTCGAACCGGATCACGCCATGAGCGGGCTGTTCGGACCGAGCTCCAAGAGCGGCTCGGCCCACCCAGTGCAGCGCCATCGATGCACGGGTGAGCCGCCGTGACGCCCCCAGATGACGCCGCTCCCCATCACGATCCGAGGCCGTGACGAGATCGTCGGTCTCGGCCGACCAGAGAGGTGCACCGCAACGCGGGCGGAGTGTCCCGCCGCCAACTCATCATTCGCGGCGGCCATCCAGGGCGCGCGCGCGGATACTGTGGGCCAGCTACACACCGGGACCTGAGCTCCGTCCCGCTCAAGCACCGCGCCGGTCGTCGAGATGTGCGGGTGGTGAACGCTGATCGTGACCGACGAGACCGGCGTCCGCGACCCCGGTTGGCCCGCGAGGGCTTCAGCTCGATGCTGTGGCGGGCCGCGGCCTCAACAGATCTCAGGGTGACTGATCGAGCGGCGTCGCCGAGCTTGGAGCCGGATGTTTGGCTCGACCCTGAGATCAACCCGTTCCGAAGATCCCCACAGCCAACAGCGCTTTCGAGAATGCGACCTCAGCTCGCGGCACGGTGGAGAGAGCACCCATCCGCCAACCACCATCGCCAAAGGGACCCCTCGAATGGGCCAAATGATCGAACAGATCCGGATCGGGAAACCCAATGTGGTTCTGTGGGCCTCGCAGCTCTGCGGCGAGAGATGGACCCGACCCGCCGATCACCATACCGTCCAGCAGCCACGATGTGCCGCACAGAATGGTCCGATAGAAGACCGCACTCGATCGCGCCTCATACAGAGAATGACGTCTTGCGCCAAGGGCGGCACCCATAGAAGGACCAGGGCCCCGGTGAACACCAAGACGTCCGCAATCGGCCAACCTGCCGCGATCAGAGAGCCTGTCTGGTCGACCCGCAGAAAATGATGCGCCGATCCGCTGCGTGCTCTCTGCGACCCCGGCAGGCTCTTGCCCTCCGTTGGATTCGATAAGCGGGCGGCTCGGATCTCTTCGCAGATCGTTTGGTCATCATGGGCGTTGTCCGAAATCAACCATCGGATTTGGCCGTCTGTTTCGCCCGTCCTGGCCTCGAAGCTAACCTTCAACGTCCAATGTGGGGGGCGCGTTTCTCGTTGCATGCTGGGCGCCTGTAAGAGAAGACCTGCGGACCGGTCGAGGGTCCACCAGCCGTCTGCTGCAAGGACACGCGCGGGTCCACCGCCGTCGGCAGGGTGTGGTCTGGACGGGCGTCCAAGAGGTCCGTCGGGCTGCGCATGTGGCGGTCAAACCGGCGGGACGGCAGCAAAGAAGTGACACCCGAGACAAGGCTTGTCTCAAGGGCGAGGTTTGGCAACATGCGTCGCTCGCCGGGGCTGTGGGGTCCGGTTCGATCCCGGCGTGGAGCACGTGTTCCGACGCCAAGGCCAGAGCGGCGCCCCGGATCATGCAAGTCGTCCGTGGATTTACGACTTAAGACGAACCGGGCGTTAAAGCTCTCTACATGGCCGGTCTGCCAAGGGCTGCCTGGCTCGGCGAGCGCGGTCTTCGCACCCTCGGCCGCGATACGGGCCCGGACGTCCCCGGCAACGCCTCCGGGACCGTGGTCGCTTCGGACGAAGGCTGGCGCCCCGTGCCGGATGAACAGATCTCTCAGGACGTCGGTCGCGTTCGGCCTTCGCGTCGCACCAATGGCCAGGCCGTCCCGACTGAGCGCGCCCAGGAGGTTCACTGTCAGGAGGGCGATCTCATCATCGGTGCGGCATTGGACGAGAGTGTGGCGCGAAGCGGGATTGCGGCGTTCAGGTCTGAGGCGGAGGCCCGATCCGTCCTCTAGCGGGAGCCTCGAGGTCTTCGGTTGTCGCGGAGACCCCTTCGGCCCGTCCCGTGTCCAAAGCCGTTCGGCAGGCTCCTCACCGACCTGCCGGCCCGCGTCGCGCGACAGCGCGGCGACACGATCACAGCCGCAGCCGCCGTATGGTGGCGCCACTTCGGTCACATCGGCGACACGCCGATCCTGGTCGTCCCGGCCTCGGGGCCGGTGCCTTCGTGTCGCTAGATGCGGCCCCAGCCTCTCAGACACGTGCCTCGGTTCGGATCGGCTCACCGCCGGCGGGCGGCGGGGCGCAGACGCTTCCCCGGGCGGTTTCCGTCAAAGAGTGTCGCGTGTGAGGACCGAGACACCCCTGAGGAGACGCGCGGTCCAGTTCCGGAGCCGTTTGGGTTCCTTCAGTCGGTCGGGTTCCACGCCGCCCTTTTCCTTCCGACGGCGGTCAGCTCGGGTCGGCGCAGCTCGCATCCCAGCGCCCCTTGGCGGACCCGGAAGTCAACCTGGCGCACCGTCCGAACGACCTCCGGGCTCTGCCGCTCGGTCGCGGTTTGCCCTCCTCCTCATCCCAAACACAACGCTGGATCAATTCGGAGGGGGAGGCTCGGCCATGTCGAAGCGCCGCGAGCGGCGGGGTGGCCTCTATGACGCGACGGCCACATCGGCGCTCCTAAGGCGGACATCTCTTAGTTCCGCGTGGCACCTATAGTAGTCGGGCCCGGTCGCCACTCGCGACGTCTTGCTCGGGATGCGATGGTGGCGGGTTCGTTGGATGAGGGCGGCATCAAAGCTGCCTGCGCTTCCGCCAAGCAGCCCAGATCGCGCCTTGCGCACGGTTCCGGTTCCCAGAACCGATCGTTTGATCCTTATAGCCTCCGTTCAAAAAGCCCCGACCGATGTCGTCGATGGTCGGGGCTTGTCGTTCTATGATGCCGTCTCACTGACCTTGAGTTTCAGCATGTCCGCCATGCCGAGGTTGGTGAAGAGCCCGGAGGTGACCTGTGCGAGGTGATCGTTGTAGGCCTTGAGTGGCTCGGCCATCCCGATCCGGTCAACTTCAGTGCGGAACGGGCGGGCGCCCGGCGCAGTTCCGACAACGTCCAGAACCGCATCTGCCACCAATTGAGGGTTCTGCTCCGGGTTCGCCGCCAAAAACCCCTCGAAGCCCTCCAAGGTTGCCTTTGGAGCGCCGGCCATCTCGCCATAGCCCGCATCGCGATCCCGCGACGTTGGCTGCATCAGGTTGTCGATGAACCGCGTCGGGAAACCGCCCGGCTCGACGATCGCGATGTCGACGCCGAAAGCGCTGAGTTCGGCGCGATAGTTCTCGCTCATCGCTTCAAGCGCCCACTTGCTGGCGTTGTATGGCCCGTAGAACGGAAGCGCCACGCGCCCGAGCAGGCTGGAGATGTTCAGGATCAGGCCGTTGCCGCGTGCCCGCATCTCTGGGAGGACGGCGCGGATCATGCGCTGTACGCCGAAGACGTTGATGTCGAAGAGACGACGGAAATCGTCGGCCGAGAAGTTCTCTTGCAGCCCATGTGCGCCGACCCCGGCATTGTTGATGAGCGTGTCTATCTCTCCGAGGATCTGCGCCGCCTGAGCAACGCCCGCCTCGACCGACGCCTCATCGGTGACGTCGATCTCGACAACCTCGACCCCCATCGCCTTGAACGCTTCGGCGGCGGCGGCGTTGCGCCCTTCGATATCGCGCATCGAGCCCACGACCGAGTGCCCGGCCCCGACAAGGTCGGCCACGATGAGCTCTCCAAATCCACTGCTCGCTCCGGTGATCAGAATGTTCATCTCAGTGCTCCGTTTTCCGGGCCCGACACGTTCGGGCCGCTGCGATGGCACCGAGATACGGCTTGCGCGATCCTTGGAACAGATGGATAGATTGGAACCCATGGGTCAAGATATTAGAACGCTCGGCGTGCCAGCCCTTCTGAGCTTTCACACCGTCGCGAAGCTCGGCGGCATCAGCGCCGCGTCCGAAGAGCTCGGCATGGCGAAGTCCGGGGTCAGCCGACATGTCGCCCAACTCGAAGCGCAGCTCGGCGTGCGCCTGTTGGAGCGCGGCGCACGCTCGGTGCGTCTGACGCCGGTCGGGCGCAAACTAGACGACCGCATCAGGTCGATCCTGGCCGAGATCAACCTGCTCCAAGACATCGCACGGGAAGAGAGTGCGGGGGTTTCGGGGCAGGTGACAATTGCAGCGACCCCAGAGTTTGGCGGTTGGATCGCAACGGAGCTTTTCCCCGCACTCTGCGCCCGGCACCCGAACCTGACGCTTGTGATGCGGCCCGACTATGCCTTTGAAGATATGCAGGATCCGGGCACCGATCTGGCGTTTCGGATCGGTACGTTCAAAGACGACCGGCTGATTGCCATCGAGCTCGGTGGGTTTGCGCGGTGGCTGGTTGCCTCACCAGCGCTTTCTGCCGAACATGCGCCGACGACGCCTGCGGCGTTGTCCGCATGCCCTTGCCTGACCTTTCGCGGGGATCGGCCCGGCGCGACGTGGCGCTTCAGGAACGGGCAGCGGGAAGAGACCGTGGATGTCTCCGGACCGATCGCCGTCCGCAACTTCACCATTCTCCGACAACTGGCGCTTGCCGGGCACGGATTTGCCAACTTGCCCGACTTCCTGGTGCGCGACGACATCAAGCATGGCCGTCTCATGCGTCTTTTCAGTGAGTATGACGCCCCCCTCAACCCGGTGTTTATGACCTTCCGACCCGGAGCCCGAAACATCGCGCGCATCGGTGCCGTCATAGAACTGGCAGAACAGGTGGTGCCGGAGCTCCTGCAGAGATCATCGATTGAAGACCGAGCGTTTTGAACGAGCCCCCCGACATCCAGCGCACGCGGTGATCGGACGCCGCTTGCACGGCCCCTCTCGGGACGCTGCGCTCCGGCATCGAGCGCTGTCTCCAGAGGCAGCCTTGATCGGCGTTCGCGGACAGTCGACGTGGGGCTGCGGGCGGCGATCCGTTCGTGGCGAAAGAGCAGACTAGCGCCGCTCGACCGACCCCCCCCGGACAGTGTCAAAGCCGCTTGAGAATTGGTCTATGTCGCCGTTTGGACACTGACGCACCCCAAAGATGAGCCGGCCAGGATGCGCGGAGACCTCAAGTATCGGAGCGCGGCCGGGCCTCCTTTGATTTCTGCTCGAGGCCAATGATGCCGGCGCGGCATGTGTCTTTGAGACGGTGGCTCCCTGTCTGGATCTGCACGACCTGAGCGTTGTGTATCCGGTCGAGGATCGCGGCGGCCCGACACGCCAACCGGCGAAAGCCTGATCCCAAGTCGAGAAGTTGAGGGTTCGATGCCATAACGGTCGAGCCGCGCTCCTTTCGGGCCGGCACGATCTGGAAGAACGGGTGTGTCTGGTCGCGGTTGAGCGGCAGGAGTGGCCGAGTTCGTCCATGCTTTTGCCCGCCTGGAAGCCCGACATGCGGACCCGGACGGCGGCTGATCGGGCCCGGCGGCAATCGCGTTCCAAAATCAGCGCGATCCCGCGGACGTCCACGGAACTCGGTTCTGCGTCGGCGGCCTCGGCGGCGGGTGCCGTGACGCGCTCCGCGACCCCCGCCAGTTCTTCGCCGAGCACCTGGATGCTGTCGGTTTGCAACCTCGTGGCGCTGTCCCGACCGCATCACAGATCGACGGATCATACTGGTCGATCGCAACGCCAGTCAGATCGGCGGCCGGCGGCTGGCAGTCTCCGCGCCTTAGCGGTCCACGCGGCAGCAGCAGCGGTTGTTGCTGCGCACACCAGTCGGCGAGCCGGCCCTTCGTCTCGCCAATGACGCAGGCTGTGGCGAGACGAAGGACCGGAAACCCAGGGGCTCAGCCGGCTGTCCAGCGGCCGGATGAAGCTCTCCTTCAGCTACGGTTAAACCGCTCGACCTGACCCTAGGTTTGAGCGCGGTGGAGTGCGCACATGCGCGGGCCGATCCTGTGGTGCTTCGCGGCGTCGCGGACCCCGGCATGACACCGATGTCCCCCGGGAAAAAGGCATCACGGTGGATCGGAACTGTCGTCACGGTGTCATTGGGGATTGTACGGGGCGCCCAGCCGATTTCGTCAAAGAGTGGCTCGTAGGCCTCGATCCGCGTCTCGACGCGCTCGTTTTTCGCGAACCAGGTGGCGCTGAACCGGCTGCAACCGAGCGTGGCCAAGAAGGTCTACAGCCTGTCCTTGCCCCGCCGCACGACCGTCCAGTTGTGCCTGGTGTCCGGGCTCGGTCTCGATTTGATCTCCGGTACAGTCTCGACCGGGCGCCGCGTCGCAAGATACTCCTTCAAGATGGCGATCCCGGCTTCGTAGCCCGGTCCCGGAGTTCACTCACGAGGACCGTCGCGGTCAATCGATGTGGCGCGGTGTCTCCAACAGACTGGCGGACGTCGTTCTTGTGTCACCCGAGCTTCGACAGCGTCGGCGCACGTGGCCCAATAACCGGTTCCTTCTCCGGGTTGCGCAGATGTTAGCACACCGTTTCGCGGCTCAACTGCAACTCGCCGGCAACCCGGATCGATTTGCCCTGAGCCTTCAAGACATGGTTCTCCATGACGTCTAATCTTGTCAGCACTCCCCTACTTTTAAGGAGCATCCCAAAGGCGGGTCAGATTTGAACCGGCGACCCGATCTACTTTTGCACTGGCGCTAACACTGTTCCAAGTCTTCCCGAATTGGTGCCAGGAGTAGATTGGCCGGTCGTTTTTTGACACCTGCCCTCGGCAGGTGATTGTTCACGAATTGGAGCGAAGGCTGGCGGATACGGGCAGAGCGATGGGTCGTGCGGCACAAGGTCAGTGGGCTCTGGCACACACGTGTTGAAGATCGGGCGGCACCCTTTCTGTGCCTGACCGGAAAGCGC
Source organism: Pseudomonadota bacterium (assembly GCA_039193505.1). Classification (GTDB taxonomy): domain Bacteria; phylum Pseudomonadota; class Alphaproteobacteria; order Rhodobacterales; family Rhodobacteraceae; genus Algicella. The sequence continues at coordinate 7,699 of JBCCWM010000019.1, forward strand.
TTCGCGGCTTTTGTGCTGTTGGTCGGTGACGATCCAGGTTGGTTTGGCCGGTCAGGTTCAGCAGCACTTTTGGGCCAAAGGTGGTCAAGGGGCAGCCGGCGCAGGTCATCGGGAGACTTCGGGTTGTGGGGTCTCCGTCGGCGTTCGCAGGTCACGATGGTGTGGCCCAGGACAGCGGGCGGCCGGACACGGCTGAGCGTGCCATCAGGGTCGTCCACGCGAGCAACGCGGGGTTTCGATGGCGCTTGGAAGGCAGACGGCGTTCCAAGCGCGGTTGCCGCGACGATCAGATTGCATCACGCGGCGCAGACCTGATGGTTCTCGCGCAAGATCACGTGGCCGGCCGAGCCAGCTCAAGACGATCGACCGCGCCGGGTTGTTCGAGCGGGATTGGGCGCAGCGGTTGGAGATAGGTCTGATCGGGCGTTTCCCCGACCCGCGACGCATGCGGAAATCGGCACGGATCGTCCCGGGCGACCGCCCAGGCGCGCAAGAAGACCTCATCGCGTGTGGCGGTCTACCAGAGCCGCGCCTCGAAGACGCTGTCCGCCACGCGCCCTCGCCGTCCAAACCGATCTGGGTGCCCGCATTCTTCAGAGGCTCTATCGCGTCGCTGGCCGCGACCTGACTGCCCTGGTCCGACTTTTGGGTCTCGGGCCGGCCGTGGCAGCGCATCGCCACTTTCAAAGCATCGATGCACGGGCCCGTCGCACGCCTCGTCGGCGCCTGCCAGGCAAAGACCATCCGGCTGGACCGGTCCGGCAGGGCTATGGGACAGACGCCCACACGCCAAAGGGATCTGGTCAAGGTCCATCTCCTAAACCTGGTTGGGGCGCGCCACGGTGAGTTACCTTAATCCGACCGCACGCTTTGCGTCACCCGAGCCAAGTCTGTTGGGCCGCGTTCGGTCTGCAAGCGGCCTCGCCCACAGCGACGCCGTCGGCCAGCAGCATGTTCGCCGCGCGCAGAAGCCTCCCGACCTCTTCCGCTTCGGAACGCCACACGCCCATCGCTCAATCCCTTCGACAAAGCGAACCGTCCACTTCGAGTGACTGCGCTCAAACGGCTCGGCTCAGGGGACGATGTCGACCGGACGAGCCTTCACCATAGCCACGCGCCATCCAAGATAGTGCAAGCGGGGGTTCCAATTGACTTATCACTGAGGGCTTCGCCGCCACGCCACGCCGGCCATCTGGTCCTCGGCTACACTGCGCAGTGCGCCAGCGCGACCTGGCCCCGCAAAGCCTACGGATCATACAGCATTCCGGTGAACCCAACGCAGCGTCTGCGGGGCCGATGCCCTGCGAAAACGCCGAACCGCCGCAGGCCTTCCGCCCATCGCCGCGAGGATCCGCCTGCGCTTGATTGAACCTCCTTGTGAGGTGAGACGCTTGTGCGGGGTCATCGATGGAGATCAAGAAGGGGTAGGCCGAGTTGATTGACGTACCTCAGTTTCTTACGTAGTTTCGGACAAAAGGAGACGCAGTTTGGGCAGGCCGACCGTCCACGACATTGCAAAGGCGGCGGGCGTGAGCCTTGCCACTGTGGACCGCGTCCTGAACGCGCGCCCCGGTGTTCGCGAGAAGACCATCGCCAAGGTCACCGACGCTGTTGAGCGCCTCGGTTACGTTCGGGACACCTACGCCGCCAACCTCGCTCGCCAGCGTCAGTATCGGTTCGCCTTCGTATTGCCCGAGGGCACGAGCCAATTTGCGACCGCTTTGGGGGCAGCCCTTCAGGAGGCCTACTCGTCGCATGTGGCCGACCGGACCCAGTTGAGCATCGTTCGTGTGCCGGCCCAGGACCCCCATGCAATCGTTCGGACGCTCAGGTCGTTCAACACCAGTCGGCTCGACGGGTTGGCGCTGATGGTTCCGGAGACGCCACAGGTGCGTGACGCGGTCTCACGGCTCAAGGATGCGGGCCTGGCTGTCGTAACCCTCGTATCGGACCTTCCGAACTCCCGAAGGGACTTCTTTGTCGGGGTAAACAGCATCGCGGCCGGACGCACCGCGGCCCTGCTGATGGGTCGCTTCGTCAAGTCCCGCGGTGAGGTGTTGGTCGTTACAGACTCCTTGAGGTCGCGCGACAGCTTGGAACGGCGGCTTGGCTTCGATGCCGTATTATCAAGTGATTTTAGAGATCTACTGGCGCTCCCGACGGTCGAATCGCATGGAGATCCCAAGCGCATGGAGCGGATCATCAAGGACGCAGTCGCATCTAGGAGGCGGCTGGTCGGCGTGTACTCCATGGCGTCGGGAAACACGACCTTGCTGTCGTCGCTCCGCGAGAGCGGTCGCCTTGGCGCGCTCGTTGTTTTGGCGCATGAGCTGACCCCGGCCCTGCGCCATGCTTTGCAAGAGAACGAAGTGGCCGCCGTCATTGCGCAGAATGTCGGTCACCTCGTTCGGAGCGCTCTGCGTGTGCTTCGAACTGTTTGCGACGATCTGCCGATCTTCGAGGCGCAAGAGCGCGTCCGGATTGAAGTCGTTCTGCGCGAGAACCTGCCCTAAAGGCGTTCACGTGCGCCTGGCGGCCCACATCGTCCGGCCTGCACGTGCTCCTTGTTGTGTCCAAGACAGCCAATCGCGACCGGCACAATCGGAGGCACGACCCGAGCGCGGCAGCAGCGGCGCCTGTCCGTCAGGCGCGCAGCGACCGGCGCGCTTGCGCGCGGAGGATCCCACTGTGGCGAGGGTCACCTCACGCATACGGCGAGGCAAAAAAGATGAGCGTACCTCAAGAGTGACATTGTCAAGAGGTACGTTCCTCAGCTATGGTATGAGCAGCACCGCGGCAGGTGCACCAGGGTGACGGTCTGACGGAGCGTCCAGGAGACGGGAGGAAATCAACCATGAAGAAGATCCACCTAGTGGCGGCGACGGCACTTACGGCTGCGTCCGGGTTTGTTGCGACCGGTGCCCAAGCTGACGATCTCACTTTGTGTTGGGCGGCGTGGGATCCGGCGAATGCGCTGATCGAGCTGTCGAAGGACTTCGAGGCGCAATCGGGCCACAGCATGAGCTTTGAGTTCGTGCCCTGGCCGAACTTTGCCGACCGCATGCTCAATGAGCTGAACTCGGGCGGGCAGCTCTGCGACCTGATGATCGGAGACAGCCAGTGGATCGGCCTTGGCGCGGAGGCGGGACACTACGTCAAGCTCAACGACTTCTTTGATGCCAACGGCATCACAATGGACGATTTCATTCCCGCCACCGTGACCGGCTATTCTGAGTGGCCGAAGGGCACACCGAATTACTGGGCGCTGCCGGCCTTCGGGGACGTGGTCGGCTGGACCTACCGCAAAGACTGGTTCGGGCGCCCGGAGCTTCAGGAGGAATTCGAGAGCACGTACGGTCGGCCCCTCGATGTGCCGAGCACCCTTGCCGAATTGAAGGACATCGCGGAGTTTTTTCAAGACCGCGAGATCGACGGCACCACCGTCTACGGGGCCGCCATCTACACGGAGCGCGGCTCAGAAGGGATCACCATGGGCGTGACCAACGCGCTCTACAATTACGGTTTTCTCTACGAGGACCCCGAGACCCCGTACCAGCTCGACGGCTTCGTCAACTCCCCTGAGGCGGTCGCCGGTCTGACATTCTACAAAGAGCTCTATGACTGCTGCACGGCGCCGGGCTCGTCGGATTGGTACATGTCTGAGAACATCGACGCCTACAAGTCGGGCCAAGTGGCGCTTCAGATGAACTTTGCCTTCATCTGGCCGGGCGTTCATGCCGACCCGAACGTGGGGGGCGACCGCTCCGGCTACTTCCCCAATCCGGCTGGTCCGGGCGGGCATTTTGCGCAGCTTGGCGGTCAGGGGATTTCGGTGGTCTCCTATTCGGACAGCCAGGACGCGGCGCTCGAGTACATCCAGTGGTTCGCGCAGCCGGAGGTGCAGGCGCGGTGGTGGGAGCTCGGCGGCTACTCGGCCCTGCGTGCCGTGGTCGAGGATCCCGGTTTCGCCGACAGCCAGCCCTATGCGCAGACGTTTCTCGACTCGATGGCCATCGTGAAGGACTTCTGGGCGGAGCCGGCCTACGCGTCCCTCCTGCTGCCCATGCAAGAGCGCATCCACAACTACGTGATCGCCGGGCAGGGCACCGCGCAGGAGGCGCTCGACGCTCTCGTCGAGGATTGGACAGAAGTCTTCGAAGACGAAGGCAAGATCTGAGGCAGGGATGGGGCCCGCTCGGCTGAGAGCGGGCCTCCGACGCCCACACAGGGCCGTGACGAGACCGTCTGACGTCGGCGGTCGACGCCAACAAAGCTCCGAAGAGGACGTCTCATGTCAGAGACAACCATTGACCGCGTCGCGAAGGCAACGCCGCCCAAAGCTGCACGCCAAATCAGAGCGCTGTCTGATCGGGCCATTGCCTGGATCTTCGTTGCGCCGACGATCTTCCTGCTTCTGGCGGTCAATATCTTCCCGCTGATCTGGACGATCCGCCTGAGCTTCACGAACTACCGCGCGAACCGGCCGAACGCAGACGTCGAGTGGGTCGGTTTGCGCAACTACGAGCGCATCCTGACCGACACAGACACCTGGATGACGATGCAGGCGACGGCGCACTTCCTGTTTTGGACGTTGTTCTTCCAGGTTCTGATCGGCTTCGCCCTCGCGTGGCTGATCAATCAGAAGTTCAGAGGAAACGACCTCTGGACGACGATCATCGTCCTGCCGATGATGCTCTCTCCAGCGGTTGTCGGCAACTTCTGGACGTTGCTCTATCAGCCGCAAATCGGCTTTTTCAATCACATCGTCGGGTTCTTCACCGGCGCCGATCCAACAAGCTTTTCCATGATCGGCGACGTCCATCTGGCCCCGTGGTCCATCGTGATCGTGGACACCTGGATGTGGACCCCATTCGTCATGTTGATCTGCCTTGCGGGCCTGCGCTCGATCCCAGAAGCAATCTATGAGGCGGCGGAGTGCGATCGCGCGTCGAAATGGCGGCAGTTCTGGACCATCACCGTGCCGATGGCGCTGCCGTTCCTGATGCTCGCGGTCCTCTTTCGCGGCATTGAGAACTTCAAGATGTTCGATCTCGTGGTGCAGCTGACCGGTGGCGGCCCCGGCAACCTGACCACGCTGACCTCGATCGAACTGAAGCGCGAGGCCTTTGAGAAGTGGCGCACCGGCTACTCCTCGGCCTATGCCGTGATCCTCTTTGTGACCGTCTTCGGCCTCGCCTCGATCTACGTGAAAGCCCTCAACAAGGTGAAGGAACGATGAGAGCAGCGCTCCTGGCACTCGGCCTTGCGGCCGCGCCTGTGTCCGCCAACGAGATCGGTGTCCTCGCCCTCTTTGAGGCCTGTGTCACGCCGCGGGGCGCTGAGGCGGCCTTTGCCGAAGACCTGCGCGCCGCCGGTTGGCAGGAGACACGGCTCGACGGGCCGATCACCGTGCTCGACCCCGAGCCCGAGCTCACGCCGGAGAACCTCGCAGCGATCTGGGCGATCCTGCCGAGCGACCTCGGCGATCATGACGATCCGGAGCGGCTGCGCACGCTCACCCGCGACCGCAACGCCTCGATGCCGGGGCATATGCAGCGACGCTTCTCGCGCGAGCGCACCGGCTGGCTGCGCGACGGCGTGCTCTTTTCCTTTAGCGTCAGGCGGACCCCGAGCTGGACCGGCATCTCCTGCGCCTATGTCGGCCCGAGCGATGCGGAGGACGATCAGCTTCTCTTCCGCGACCGGCTCGAGCTGCGGCGGACACCGCTGATGCGGTGGGTGCGCTACACCGACGAGACCCCGCCGATCCAGATGGGCTTTGCTGCGATCGCCGCGGGGGACAGGCTCTCGGCGGTGATCGATCGGGGGGTGGCCGACTTCACCCTCTTCGCGGTCCGCTCTGAGATCGCCGCGGTGGCCGAGCAATGAGCGTGACCGCGCCCTCGCGGCGCCTCCGCTGGATCGCCGGCGTGCTGGTGATCGGCTATGCGCTGGTGACGCTGCTGCCGATCCTTTGGATTGTCTCGACCGGGTTCAAGACCTCCGAAGACAGCATCGCCTACCCGCCGAAGATCACCTTTGAACCGTCGCTCGAAGGCTATGTGAACCTCTTCACAACGCAGACTCGCCAAACCGCGGAGTACCTCGAGGCCAATCCCCCCACGACCTGGTACGAGGAGATTGTGCACGCGAAAGACATGGTCATCGCAGGACCGTCGCGATTTGGTGAGCGGTTCATGAACTCGGTCATCATCGGGTTCGGCTCGACGTTCCTTTCGGTCTTTTTTGGAACACTCGCGGCCTATGCCTTTTCGCGCTATCGCATTCCGCTGAAAGACGATCTGCTGTTCTTCATCCTCTCCACGAGGATGATGCCGCCCATCGCGGTGGCCATACCGATCTTTCTGATGTTCCGGTCGCTCGGGCTGAGCGACACACACGCGGGCATGATCCTGCTCTACACCGCGGTGAACCTGTCGCTCTCGGTCTGGCTCCTCAAAGGCTTTATCGATGAAATCCCGCGCGAGTACGAAGAGGCGGCGCTCATCGATGGCTACTCGCGGTTTCAAGCGTTCTATAAGGTCGTCCTGCCGCAGGCCGCGACGGGCATCGCGTCGACCGCGATCTTCTGCCTGGTCTTCGCCTGGAACGAGTACGCCTTTGCCGTGCTCCTCACGAGTGGAAATGCGCAAACGGCGCCGCCCTTCATCCCGACCATCATCGGTGTCGGCGGCCAGGACTGGCCCGCCGTCGCGGCGGGGGCCTCGATCTTTCTCGTGCCGGTGATGGTCTTCACCATCCTGCTGCGCAAGCACCTCCTGAGCGGGATCACGTTCGGAGCGGTTCGGAAATGAGCGCGTTCTTCAGGAACCTCATGCGCCTCCGCCGCGGCCCATGGGAGATCGTGGCCTCTGTCCTCATCGCGCTCGGGGTAATCATGCTGATGCAGCCCTTCGTTCTCTGGGCCTTCACGTACTCCTTCATCGTCACGCTGGTGGGCACCGTCATGTTCATCATCGTCAGTCATTTCCCGGAGTAGACGATGGCCGATATTGTCGTTCAAAATCTGCGGAAAGAATTCGGCTCCTTCACGGCTGTTCAATCGTCGTCGTTCAAAATTAAAGACGGTGAGTTCTTCATGCTGCTCGGCCCGTCAGGGTGCGGAAAGACCACAACGCTTCGGATGATTGCGGGTCTTGAGCTGCCGACATCGGGCGACATCTACATTGATGGAGCGGAAGTCGGACAAAAGCCGGCGAGCCAGCGTGACATCGCCTTTGTCTTCCAAATGTTCGCGCTCTACCCGCACATGAACGTCCGCAGGAACATCAGCTACCCGCTGGTCAGCCAGGGCATGCCGCGGGCAGAGGTCCGCGAGAAGGTGGCCGAAGTGGCGCGTATCCTCGGGATCGAGGACATTCTCGACCGCCCGGTCGGCGGTCTCTCCGGCGGGGACCGGCAGCGCGTCGCGCTCGGTCGGGCCATTGTCCGCAAACCGGCCTGCTTTCTGATGGACGAGCCGCTCGGCGCTTTGGACGCCGAGTTTCGTGAGCGGATGGCGGAGGAACTGCGTGCGCTCCATGACCGGATCGGGGCAACCACAGTCTATGTGACCCACGATCAGCTCGAAGCGATGCAAATGGGCGACAAGATCGTCGTGATGAACAACGGCGTGATCGAGCAGTTCGGCACGCCTCAAGACATCTATGACAAACCGGCGACGTTGTTCGTGGCGGAGTTCATCGGCTCGCCGCACATGAACTTTCTCAAGTTCGAGGCAAGCGTTGCGCCGGGCGAACGGGCGGTGCAGCTACACGATCAAACGCTTGGGATCCCGGCACTTCGCGAGGGTTTTGACGGGAACATGGTCTACGGCGTGCGCCCGGAGCATGTCCGGCTTTCGGAGGGCGCCGCCTACCGGGGTGAGATCATCGCGACCGAATACCTCGGCACGACGCAGATCGTCACGCTGAAGACCCACAACGGAGACGTGAAGGCCCGGATCGCATCGGACCAGCCGGCGACTGTCGGTGAGACCGTGGGGCTCGACTTCAACGCCGCGACAGTGACGCTCTTCGACGGTCAGTCCGGGCGCGCCATCCGGTCTGAGCTCAACGAAAGGGTGCTGTCCAATGGCTGATGTGGCGCTTCGGAATGTGAGCAAGTCCTTCGGAGACACGGTCGCCCTCGACACTGTCACGATGACTGTTCGCGATGGCGCGTTCGTGGTTCTGCTGGGCCCGACCGGCGCGGGCAAAACAACGGCGCTGCGGTTGATCTCCGGCCTGGAGCGCCTTGATGGCGGCGACATCCTCATCGATGGCCGTTCGGTCGTCAGTGAAACGCCCGCACAGCGCGACGTCGCGATGGTGTTTCAACAGTACTCACTCTACCCGCATATGACGGTCCGCGACAATCTGGCCTTTCCACTCAAATCACCGATCCTCAAGACGCCCAAGGACGAGGTGAAGCGGAAGGTTGAAGAGGTCGCCGACGTCCTGCGGATCGCACATAAGCTCGACAACAAGGCGACGGCGCTCTCGGGCGGGGAAATGCAGCGTGTCTCCATCGGACGTGCCTTGGTCCGCACACCCTCGATCTACCTGATGGACGAACCGCTCAGTTCGCTCGACGCGAAACTGCGCGCCGACCTCCGCGTTGAGCTCAAGCGCATTCAGGCCAGTCTGGGCGCGACGCTCCTCTACGTCACGCATGACCAGATCGAGGCCATGACCATGGCAACCCAAGTTGGCGTCCTCGACAGCGGGCGGCTCGTGCAATTCGGCAGCCCACGCGAGATCTATGAAGATCCGTCCAGCCTCTACGTCGCGGCGCGTCTCGGCCTGCCGAGGATCAATGCGCTGCCCGCCGGTCTGTTTGCGGGTGCGCCGAGCGGGGCAAAGACCATCGGTCTGCGACCCGAGCACATTCAGCATGGCGAAGGCAAGACCTCCAAGGTCGTGCGCATTGAGCATCTCGGCGACCAGACGCGGCTGCATCTGACGCTGGACGGCCACGACATCGTCACGCTGACGAACGTTCACACCGATCTGGAGCCTGGCGACACGGTGGCCATCCAGCCCCGCAACGCCCTTTATTTCGACGCCGCCGGTGCTCGGATAACCTGAGGAGAAAGGTCATGAGACAGTTCATCAACACCAAGGAGACGCTTGTCACCGAGGCAATTGACGGAACGCTGCGGACGGCCGGCGGCCGCCTGGCGCGTCTGGATGGCTATCCACACATCAAGGTCGTCGTTCGAACGGACTGGGACCGCTCGAAGGTCGCCCTGGTCTCCGGAGGCGGGTCCGGTCACGAACCGAGCCATGCCGGTTTTGTCGGGCAGGGCATGCTGACTGCGGCAGTCTGCGGCGAGGTGTTTGCGTCGCCCTCTGTCGATGCGGTGCTTGCCGGTATTCTCGCGGTCACCGGAAAGGCGGGCTGTCTCCTGATCGTCAAGAACTACACCGGTGACCGCTTGAATTTCGGCCTTGCCGCCGAGCGCGCGCGGGCGCAGGGGCTGGAGGTCAACATGGTGGTCGTGGATGACGACATCGCCCTCCCGGACCTGCCGCAGCCGCGCGGCGTTGCCGGCACGCTCTTTGTTCACAAGATCGCGGGCGCCTTGGCGGAGCAGGGCGCGGACCTTGGGGCCGTGACCGAGGCAGCAGAGCGGGTCATCAAGGGCGTCGTGTCGATCGGCATGTCGCTTGACACCTGCACTGTGCCGGGCTCCCCGAAAGAGGAGCGCATTCCGGCCGGACGCGCGGAGCTCGGCCTCGGCATCCACGGGGAAGCCGGGATCGAGCAAGTCGAGTTCTCGACGGCGCGGGATGCGATGGAGATGGTGGTCGACAAGCTTTTGCCGACCATCGGTCCGGGGCCGCACGTCGCCCTTCTGAACAATCTTGGCAGCGCGACGCCGCTCGAAATGGCCGTATTGGCCGAAGAACTCACCCAATCGCGGATTGGCGAACAGATCCGATGGTTGGTGGGGCCGGCGCTCTTGATGACGTCGCTCGACATGCGCGGGTTTTCGGTTTCGATGCTGCCGGCCACCAAGGCCGACGAGCATGCGCTGGTCGCGCCCGTGGCGCCCTGGGCTTGGCCCGGGTGCCTCGCCGTAGGAGAGATTGCCGTCGAACCCCTGCCCGACGGGTTGACGCCCATCCAGCCGATCCCGTCCAAAAACGAGGAGACGCGCGCATTCGTTGAGCGGTGCTGCACCATCTTGATTGCCGCCGAAGCCGACCTCAACGCCCTTGATGCGAAGTCCGGCGACGGAGACACCGGCAGCACCCTTGCAACGGCAGCACGCGCGCTGGTCGACGCGCTCGATCGTCTGCCTTTGGCGGATCAGACGCAACTTCACCGCGCCGTCGGGCTTGAGTTGAGCCAGACCATGGGAGGCTCTTCGGGCGTCCTGCTCGCCATCTTCTTCGCAGCCGCGGGCGATGCCTCCGCCGCCGGCAAGGATCTGATCGGCTCGCTGAAGGCGGGTCTTGACCGCATTCAGCAGGTCGGTGGCGCAAGACCCGGCGATCGAACGATGATTGACGCTCTGTTTCCGGCTCTGGATCATCTGCACCTCGGACTGGATGCCGCGGCCCGGGCCGCGCGGGAGGGGGCGGACGCGACCGCAAACATCACCCGGGCGAGAGCCGGGCGCGCTAGCTATCTTGCGGCGGACAGTCTTGCCGGACACAACGACCCGGGAGCCGAGGCTGTGGCGTGCCTCTTCGAAGAACTGTCCGGCGCGACGGCCCCGGCCCGCCAAGATGCATGACCGTCCTCCTGGAAGGGAGGCCCAGAGGCCGAAAAAGCGAACGGACAGAGTTGCTTACCTCAACTGCAAAGGTGGAGATGGGTGTCTCCGGCCTACATGGTCCAGTGCGCAGCCTGCGCGTGTGCGCCGTTAGCACGTATCCCGATCATTCCGGTGCGGAGCCGGTTGCGGTGAAGACGATCGCGCACTCTTGGGGGGGTGAGATCGACAAGGCGGCCGATGGCGGTCCGGAGGTCCTCGACGGTTGGTTCGGCGGCCGGTCGCAGAAGTGCCTCGAGCTTCGAGAGGGCCGTCTCGATGAGGGTGACGTCCGGGCTGTGGGGCGGGAGGACGCGCAGCTCGGCGGCTCTACCAGCTCGCGCGGCGACGCGTTTGTGGCTGGAGAGGGCGTCCATGACGACGGTGTCGCCAGGGCGCAGCGTCGGAGCGAGGACGTGGCGGACAGAGGCCTCGACCCAGCCTGGCCCATCCAGCAGCCAGCCATCGGGTCCGCCATTGATGGTTTGGATGGCCCTGCCTACGGCGTCGCGATGTGCCACGGTGGAGGCTGTGTAAGGGATCCACCGCAGGGAGCCATCCATGGAACGGCCAACCGCCATTGGCCTTGATCCGTTGGTCGACAGGTGAATGCCTGCATTCGCTGAGAGGTTGGCCAAGTTCGTCTTTCGGGTTCATGGCGTCGGCTCGGACGGTGCTGTCGTCGTCCGCCGACAGCTGTGGCGGTCGCAGGTGCTGGCGGTCTTCGGACGGCTGGAACCGTGCCTCGTCGGCATGGAGGCTTGCCGCCGGGGCGCATCGCTGGGCGCGGCAGCCGACCGGTCTCGGCCTCGAGGTGCGGCTGATGGTGAATCGCGACCGTGGCCCCTGTGGGGCCGCGTAAGCGCGGTGAACGGCATGCGTGAAGCCCTGTGTAAAGCGGGGGAAGACCGACGCGGCCGATGCCGAGGCGCGTCTCGCGAGGGTATGAAGCCGCTCGCGCAGCGATCCATCGATCCAGTGGATCGACGGAAGGCGCAACACGACGCGGCCGACCGTGCGGTTCGTGCCAGTCGAGAGCGCCGATCGGCAGGCCGCGCGTCTGGACCGCAAGGCGCGGGACGCCCTCGTCCGGCAGCGGACTGAGACCGTGAACACCATCCCCGCACACCTATCGGAGTTCGGGATCGTCACGCCAAAGGCGTGCCTCCGGCACGACGCGAAGGGCATCCACAACCTGGAGCGGCGGCTCGACGCGGCCTGCGACGCACCCGAGGCAGCGCGCCCGGCGCTCGAACCGCTGGCCGGAGAGCTCCGCGACATCGAGCGGCGGATCGAGGAGGCGACGGCGCGCATCGCGGCGGCTCAGAAGACTGATCCGCTCGCCCGGCGGCTGACCGCCCTGCCTGGCCCGGGGCCGATCGCCTCCTCGGCCTTCGCGGCCGCGACGCCCGACGTGACGGCCTTCCGCTCCGCCCGCGACCACGCGGCTCGGCTCGGAAGGGGCCGCGCGCCCATTCCCAGGGCGGCCAGGAACGGCTCGGGCGGATATCGAAGGCCGGGAACGGGCATTTGCGCCGGTCTCTCTCTCTCGGCGCGTCGTGCCGGAGGCACGCCTCCGGCGTGGCGGCGCGCATCGGCGACCGACGGGGGCGGCCCGCCGCCCCGGCCAATGCCGTCCCCGACCGGCTCGACCGGATGCTCGCGCGCAAGCCTGTGAAGCTCGTCGCGGTCGCGCGCGCCGCGCGCATGGCCCGCACGGTCTGGGTGCTCATCGCCCGAGGCGGGACCATGCCTAGCTGAGACCGATATCGCCACCGGACGCCTCCGGCGGCTCAGAGACGGTGAGGCGCTGCCCGAGGTGATGGCATGAGGCGGTGAAGAGGACGAACGGGACGCCCAGCTGGGACCGGTGCGCCCCAGAGCGCGCGCCCTTGATCGGGACCCGCCCTTCCCCGCGGCCGTCATCAAGGCGCGCGGCAGATCACTCCGCAGACGAGACGCAGTGCACATGGCCGCGACCGACCAAAAGCCAGGACCACGAACAAAGCTCTCGTCAGGGGGCCATCCATACTCGGTCCGAGTGACACTGGGCGAGCGGCGCCACCACGCCGCTCAGGCGCAGGCCAGCGACGAGGGCGGTCTTGCGGTGGCCGCGCGGTACGCCCGCGCCGCGCCGACGCCACCCGCGGCTATGGGCCCTGTCGGTAGCCGTCCGCGTTTCGTCGACGGAGAGACGCCGCTCGGGATCGAGATCGGGCTGGGCGTCGACCCGGGCGCGGCGACAGCTCAGAACGGCCGTGTGGTCCTGCTCGCTCGGCAGTGTCCCCGGACCGATGGCGGCTCCATGCCTCGCCTTGCGCCGGTGTCGGGCGAAACGATCCACCGGATCGTTTCTTGATCCCTCCAACGTGTTTCCGCGTGATCCCGCGTCGACGGAAGAACCGGGACAGGCTCGACGTCGACGTCGCGATCCCGCGCGCTGCCAGCCGCGGAGAGCGCGACCGGCGTCCTGTCGCGCTCCTCCCCGAAGGCGGCCATTGCCTCGGCACCGCGCTCCTCGAGGCGCCGGGACCGTGTGTCCCCGCTCTGCGCCTTCGGCGCACAGGTGCCCGTGGCCCAGCGACCGACCGACGCCACAGACCCCCCGAAGCCTCCCGCCGGCTCATGCCGGCATCGACAGCGGCCAATGCCCGTGCTCGAAGATCTATCGAAAGCAGTTTGCCCCTCCAAAAGCCCAATATCCGCTCTGGGGACTGAGCCACGCTTCCGCACCGCCGGGACTCCCCTCCGGATTCACGACGTCCGGGAAGCGCCATAAAAAAGGCTTCCTCGCGGGCCAAAAGCCATGAGGTTCCAGCTCATCGAAGAGCATGGCTGCGAATTCCCAATCACCCGCCTTTGCCAAGTTCTGGATGTCAGCTCACGTGGCCGGCGCGCTTGTCGCAGCAGCCCGGCCAGTCGGCGGCAACGCTCCGACATGATCGTTCTGGCCCGCATCAAAGAACAATCGCGGCTCAGCCTGGGCAGCTATGGCCGCACTGGAATGACCGAGGCGTTGAAAGAGATTGGTCTGAACGTCGGCCCTCGTCGGGGTGGCAGACTGAGGCGTGAGAATGGCATTGGGGTCGAAAGGTCAAAGAGATACACGGTGACAACCGACTGCAACCACGCCTTCAACAATGCGCCCAACCTGCTGAACCGGGACGTCCGCGCAGGTCACCCGAACCGGAATGGGGCAGGTGACATCAGCCATGTCTGGACGCGTGAGGGATGGTCGTATCTGGCCGTGATCCTGAACCTGCATTCCCGGCGCGGCATCGGTCGGGCGGTCGGCACCGGGATGACGCGTGATCTCGCAATCCGGGCACTGAAGATGGCCGTGGCACTGCGGCAACCGACCAAAGGATGCATCCATCACACGGATCGCGGAAGCCAATACTCTTCTAGCGACCACCAAAGGCTCCTGCGTCAGCATGGGGTTCTGAATTCCAGTCTTCGATACGCGGTGAAAGCAAGTGTTACGGCGGCGCCGCAGTTGAGACAGTCTTCGAGAGAAACAAGGCTGAGCTGGTCTGGCGATGATCTTGGGAAACACGAAGGCAGGCTGAAATGGCAAACTTCGAATGAATAAATGGCTTCTACAATCTGTGACGCCACCACGCAGCCCGGGCCGGAACAGCCCAGCCGTTTTCAAACGAAAGGCGGCGTAAACGAGCACTCGGGGCGGCACAAAAGCGGGACAGGTCCACCTGCGGCATCGGCCGAGCCAGGCGACGGGAGGCTCTACACCCCATCTGCGGGGCCGCACGTCGAAGCCCTGGGCGGTGTCGGAGCGCTTCACGATCTGGAGTGTCCCCCGTTTCCGATCCGGTCGAGCGCGCCGCGAAGCTTCGGCCCTGCAGAGCCGCCGTCGGCGAAGGCATGCC
>JBCCWM010000020.1:0-21746 GCA_039193505.1 Pseudomonadota bacterium
ATCGTGCGCACGGCCGTGACGACGGAGGTCTGGGACGCGCTCAACGGCGCCTACCAGGATCTGAAACACCTCCGCCCCGGAGAACTGCCGAAGCTCTGCGACTGGACGCGGCGCCAGACCCAGCTCATGCGCGGCGCGATCGAGGGCACGCAGCTCCACCAGGACGGCTACGATTTCATGTCGCTCGGCTACTACCTTGAGAGGGCGGACAACACGGCGCGGGTGCTCGACGTCAAGTACTATGTTCTCCTGCCCACAACTCAGCGGGTGGGAGGGAGCGTCGACAACTATCAGTGGATCACGCTTCTGCGCGCGCTCTCGGCTCATCGGTCCTTTCACTGGACTTATGGCGGCGACTATGTGCCCTCAAAGATCGCGCATTTCCTGATCCTAAACACGACCAATCCACGGGCGTTGCTCCACTGCGCGTCGGAGGTGAGCTACCACCTCAACAGACTTGCACGGGCTTACGGTCATACGACGGAGGCGCAAAGCAGGGCGCGCGCCCTCCTCGGTCGCCTGGCCGACGCCCGGATCGAGGAGATCATCGCCGAGGGCCTGCACGAGTTTCTGGCGGCGTTCATCGCCGAGAACGGCGATCTCGCGCAGGCCGTCGCCGACAGCTATCTGTTTGGGCCGAAATAGTGCGCCTCTCCATCCACCACGTCACGACCTATCGCTTCGCCGAGCCAATGCGCTACGTCGTGCAAAGTCAGCGCCTGACGCCGATGCCGTCGGGTGGGCAGCGCATCCTGTCCTGGGAGGTTGCGTGCCCCAACGCGGTGTTCGGTGCCCGCCGCACGGATCCAGCCGGCGATGAGGTGCGGACCATGACGCTCAATGGCCCGGTCGATGTCGTGGAGATCACCGCATCGGGGCAGGTTGTCACCACGGACACCAATGGCATTCTGACCGGCATGCGCGAGCGTGTCCCACCGCTTGCCTATCGCCGCGACACACCGCTTACGGCTCCCGATGCCGCGATCCGCGCGCTTGCGGCCGAACAGGACGAGCCCGCGCCGCTCGCCCGGGCGCATGCGCTGTCTGCCGCGGTCGCGGAGGCGCTGACCTACGAGCCGGAGACAACGGGCGCGGCGACAACGGCGGCGGAGGCGCTGGCGGGCGGGCGGGGCGTGTGTCAGGACTATGCCCATGTCCTGATCGCGGCGGCGCGGCAGGCCGAGCTGCCGGCGCGCTACGTGACGGGATATCTCCTCGCGTCCGAGGAGGCGGTCACGGGCGATGCCGGTCATGCCTGGGCCGAGCTCCACATCGAGGGGCTCGGCTGGGTCGGCTTCGATGCGGCCAACCGGTGCTGCCCGGATGAGCGCTATGTGCGCCTCACCTCGGGCCTCGACGCGGTCAGCGCCGCCCCGGTGCGGGGGACGAGCTTCGGGCAGGCGCGCGAGGACCTCGACGTCACCGTTGCCGTCGAGGCGGCGCAGCAGTAGGCTCCCGCCGGTACTCAGGGGTGGTCCTATGACCTATTGCGTCGGCCTTCTGCTTGAAGAGGGGATCGTCCTTCTCTCTGACACCCGCACGAATGCGGGGATCGACAACATCTCGACCTACCGCAAGACCTTCACGTTCGAGGATCCGGGCGAGCGGGTGATCTCGATCCTGACCGCCGGATCGCTCTCTGTGACCCAGACGACAATCGCGCGCCTTGAGGCGGCGATCGAGGCACCGGAGGAGGACACGCCCTCGATCCTCAGCGTCGAGACGATGCTCGGCGCTGTCGATCTGATCGGTGAGACCTTGTCCTCCGTCTCGCAACGGATCGGCAAGAAGCTCAGCAATTCGAGCGCGTCGGCCTCAGCCTCGATGATCGTGGCGGGTCAACGGCGCGGCGGTGCGATGCGGCTCTTCCTGCTATACCCCGAGGGGAACTTCATCGAGGCGACCCGCGACACGCCGTTCCTGCAGATCGGCGAGCACAAATACGGCAAACCGATCCTGGACCGGGTCGTCCAGCCGGAGACGTCGATCTCCGACGCGAAAAAGGCCGTGCTCCTCTCGATGGACTCGACCCTGCGCTCCAACCTCTCCGTGGGCATGCCGCTGGATCTGACCGTGATCCGCCGCGACAGTTGCCGCACCGACGAGAGCCTCCGGATCGAGCCGGGCGACGAGGTCTTCAACGCCATGTCCGAGGCTTGGAGCCAGGCCCTGCGCAAAGCCTTCACCGCAATCGACGTTTGACGGCGGCCAATCTGCGGGCAAAGCCCAGCCATTGTGCCCAAGCTCTGTGCAGTCGCGGTTTTCCAGGGCAACGCGCGGGCGGCGGAGATTGTCACCGGCCCGTCGCATTTGCGTGATGCCGGTGGTGCGACGACGCGCCAACGCGGCCTGTGGGTTGCGTCATACAGGCGGCGAAATTCATGCGCCGCGAGAGAACAGGGGACCCATGATGACCTCCACCAAATCCTTGTTGGCAGGCCTCAGCCTTGCCGCCGCCCTGACCGCGTCGACCGCGCTGGCCCAGGAAACGATCAAAGTCGGCATTCTGCACTCCCTCTCCGGGACGATGGCGATCTCGGAGACGACGCTCAAAGACGTGATGCTGATGCTGATCGAGGAGCAGAACGAAAAGGGCGGCGTGAACGGCATGATGCTGGAGCCCGTGGTCGTCGACCCGGCCTCCGACTGGCCGCTCTTTGCCGAAAAGGCCCGCGAGCTGATCGAGGGTGAGGGCGTCAGCGTCGTCTTCGGGTGCTGGACCTCGGTCTCCCGGAAGTCCGTGCTTCCAGTCTTTGAGGAGCTGAACAGCCTCCTCTTCTACCCGGTCCAGTACGAGGGCGAGGAAAGCCAGCGCAACGTCTTCTACACTGGCGCTGCGCCCAACCAGCAGGCGATCCCGGCCGTCAACTACCTCCTCGAGGAAGAGGGTGTGGAGCGTTGGGTTCTGGCCGGCACCGACTATGTCTATCCGCGCACGACCAACAAGATCCTAGAGGCCTACCTCAAAGATCTGGGCGTCGCGGACGAAGACATCATGATCAACTACACGCCCTTCGGTCACTCCGACTGGCAGACCATCGTCTCCGATATCGCAGAGTTCGGGTCCGAGGGCAAGAAAACCGCCGTGGTCTCGACCATCAACGGCGACGCGAACGTGCCCTTCTACAAGGAGCTCGGGAACCAGGGCATCGACGCCTCCGACATCCCCGTAGTCGCGTTTTCGGTCGGTGAAGAGGAGCTCGCCGGTCTCGACACCGAGCCGCTGGTCGGTCACCTCGCCGCCTGGAACTACTTCATGAGCGTCGACACCGAGATCAACGACGAGTTCATCGAGACCTGGTGGGAGTTCATCGGCTCCGAGGAGCGCGTGACCAACGACCCGATGGAGGCGCATTTCATCGGCTTCAACATGTGGGTCGAGGCGGTCGAGAAAGCCGGCACCACGGATCCCGACGCTGTGATCGACAGCATCATCGGTGTCAGCGTCCCGAACCTCACCGGCGGCACCTCGACCATGATGCCGAACCACCACATCACCAAGCCGGTGTTTGTGGGCGAGATCCAGGATGACGGTCAGTTCGACATCGTCTGGGAGACCTCGGGCACGGTCGTCGGCGACGCGTGGTCTGATTTCCTCGAGGAATCCGCGGTCCTGATCTCCGATTGGCGCAAGCCGATGGAGTGCGGCAACTTCAACGTCGCCACGGGTGAGTGCGGCGGCGGCACCAACTGAGGCTGCCGGGTGCGGGGAGAGATCGCATGGCGCGCGCCCTCCTCGCGTTCCTTTTCCTGATGCTCGCGCCCTTCGCGGCGGCGCAGAGTTTTGAGGATCTTCTGGCGGACCTGCCCGAAGGTGATTTCGGCGACCGTGCGAGGGTCGTCGCCGCGATTGCGGCGACGGGCCACCCCGATGCGGCGGCGGTGCTCGAGACGCTCGCCGAAGGCGACCTGGCGGTCTTGAAAGATGAGGGCATCCTCATCCGGATTGTCGAGGAGGGGCGCGACGACTTCGCCCATGACCTGATCACCGGAGAGAGGATCCGCGAGATCGGTCGCCGCGACGCCTCCAAGGTGCGGGTGAACAATGGCCTCCGCCGCTCGATCCGTGCGGCGCTCGGCCTCCTGCGTCTCCGAGACCCTGACCCAGGGTTTCGGCTCGAGGCCGCGGAGGCCGCCTTCAAAGCGGCCGACCCCGGGCAGATTGGCGCCCTCGACGCAGCCCTTGAGGCGGAGGAGGTTGCCTCCGTCCGGACGGTGCTGTCCGAGGCGCGCGCGACCGCCATCCTTGCATCCGACGCTGCTACCGAGGCGAAAGTGGAGGCCATCGAGGTCATCCGCGCCCGCGGCGATCAAGACGCGCTGAGCGTCCTCCTTCCGCTGACGACACTTGGCGAGGCTCAAATCGCTGCCGCAGCGCGCGATGCCGTTGCGGCGATCGAGCGGGGTCAGGCCGTCTGGGACATGGCCGAGAACCTGTGGTTCGGCCTCTCGCTCGGATCGGTCCTCCTCCTTGCGGCGATCGGTCTTGCCATCACCTTCGGCGTGATGGGCGTGATCAACATGGCGCATGGTGAGCTTGTGATGCTCGGCGCCTACACCACTTTTGCCGTGCAGGAGGTCATCCGAACCTCCGCCCCCGGAGTGTTTGAGTGGTCGCTTTTGATCGCCGCCCCTCTGGCGTTCCTGGTGTCGGGCTCGGTCGGTGTGGCCATTGAGCGGGGCGTCGTCCGCCATCTCTATGGCCGGCCGCTCGAGACCTTGCTTGCGACCTGGGGCATCTCACTCATCCTCCAGCAGGCGGTGCGCTCGCTCTTCGGGCCGAACAACCGCGAGGTCGGAAACCCTGACTGGATGTCGGGCGCGTTCGAACTCGGACAGATGACGATCACCTACAACCGTCTCTGGATCCTGATCTTCGCCCTCGTGGTTTTTGCGGGGCTTCTGATCGTCCTCAACCGCACGCCCCTCGGCCTGCAGATGAGGGCCGTGACGCAGAACCGTGCGATGGCCGCCAATATGGGGATCCGGACCGGGTGGGTCGATGCCATGACATTCGGTCTCGGCGCCGGGGTCGCGGGCCTCGCCGGTGTTGCGCTGTCCCAGATCGACAATGTCAGCCCCAATCTCGGCCAGAGCTACATCGTTGACAGTTTCATGGTCGTCGTCTTTGGCGGTGCGGGGAACCTCTGGGGCGCGCTCGCGGGGGCGTTTTCGCTCGGGATTGCGAACAAGTTCCTCGAGCCTTGGACCGGCGCCGTCCTCGCCAAGATCGTTGTCCTGGTCGCCATAATCCTCTTCATCCAAAAGCGTCCGCGCGGTCTCTTTGCCGTGCGCGGGCGGGCGGTGGACGCGTGAGCGCGCGCCGGAAGGGATCGCCATGCTGGGCCTGATCGACCGCCGAATGGGCATCTTTTTGGCCGCGCTCTTCGTCGTCACGGTTGCGATCCCGGTTGGCAACCTCGCGCTCGAGGGGCAGCCCGTCCCCTCCTACGTCGTCTCGCTGATGGGCAAGTACCTGTGCTATGCCCTCCTCGCTGTCGCGCTCGACCTCGTCTGGGGGTACTGCGGCATTCTCAGCCTCGGGCACGGCGCGTTCTTCGCGCTCGGCGGCTACGCAATGGGCATGCACCTGATGCGGGAGATCGGCGACCGCGGCGTCTATGCCAACCCGATCCTGCCCGACTTCATGGTGTTTCTGAATTATCAGGAGCTTCCGTGGTTCTGGTATGGCTTCGACATGTTCTGGTTCGCCTGCCTGATGGTGCTGGTGGTCCCGGGGCTGCTGGCTTTCGTCTTCGGCTGGTTCGCGTTTCGAAGCCGGGTGACGGGCGTCTACCTCTCGATCATCACCCAGGCGCTGACCTACGCGCTGATGCTCGCCTTCTTCCGCAACGAAATGGGCTTTGGCGGCAACAACGGCCTGACCGATTTCAAGGACGTGCTCGGCTTCGATCTCCAGTCCGACGCCACACGCGCGGGGCTTTTCGTGCTGTCGGCCATCGCCCTTGCGGCAGGGCTGCTGCTGGCCAAGGCGATCACGGCCTCGAAGCTCGGCAAGGTCCTGATCGCCGTGCGCGACGCCGAAAGCCGGACGCGGTTTCTGGGCTACCGGGTCGAGGGCTACAAGCTCTTCGTCTTCGTGGTCTCCGCAATGATGGCGGGCGTTGCGGGGGCGCTCTACGTTCCGCAGGTGGGCATCATCAATCCGTCCGAATTCTCGCCGGCAAACTCCATCGAGATCGTCATCTGGGTGGCCCTCGGCGGCCGCGGGACCCTGGTCGGCGCGGCCATCGGCGCAATCCTCGTGGCGCTCGCCAACACGCTCTTGACGGGCTGGTTCCCGGAGGTCTGGCTTTTCGTGCTCGGCGGTCTCTTCGTCTTTGTCACCGTGTTCATGCCGCAGGGCGTTCTCGGCGTGATCGAGCGGGTCGCGCCCAAGCGCCAGCCTCTGATCCGGGAGGCGGAGGCATGACCTCGCAGCTCTATCTCGACGGGGTCAACAAGGCCTTCGACGGGTTCAAGGCGATCAACAACCTCTCCCTCACCGTCGACAAGGGGGAGCTGCGGGCGATCATCGGCCCGAACGGCGCCGGCAAGACGACGATGATGGACATCGTCACCGGCAAGACCAAGCCCGACAGCGGCGAGGTCTTCTGGAACGAGGCGGTGGATCTGACCCGCACGGACGAGGCGGGCTCCGCCCGGCTCGGGATCGGGCGGAAGTTCCAGAAGCCGACCGTCTTCGAGACCCAGACGGTCGAGGACAACATCGCGCTTGCACTCAAGGACGACCGGAGCGTTTTTGCGACGCTTTTTCACCGCCGCAAAGCGGCAGACGACGCCCGGATCGGCGCGCTTCTGGATCTGGTGAAACTGACCGACCACCGCGCCCGCCTCGCCGCCGATCTCTCTCACGGCCAGAAACAGTGGCTCGAGATCGGCATGCTGCTCGCCCAGGACCCGGAGCTTCTGCTGGTCGATGAGCCCGCCGCCGGCATGACCGACGCCGAGACCATGCGCACAGCCGAACTTCTGAAGGAGATCGCCGGCCAGCACACGGTTGTCGTCGTCGAACACGATATGGAGTTCGTCCGCGCCTTGGGCTGCAAGGTCACGGTGCTGCACCAGGGCTCGGTCCTGGCGGAGGGCTCCATCGATCATGTCAGCGCCAACCAACAAGTGATAGAGGTGTACCTTGGCCGCTGACAGGGCCTTGGTCGACCGGGCCGCAATATCGGCCTTCGTGGAGCGGCATGCCTCGCCCCCACCCCGTGGCGCCCCTGCAAGCCGCCTCCACGGCCTCGTTAACCCGGAAAGCCGGCGCGACCCGACCGCCGGCACGGACGATCTGCTGCGCCACTACGGCATCGCTGGGGACGATGCGTTCGATTTCATGGAAGCCTTCGGGAAAGACTTCGATGTCGATCTCTCAGGCTACCGGTGGATCTTCCACCACCATGACGAGGGGTATCACCTGAGCTTCATACGCTTCCACTCGGCCAGCCGAGCCGTTGCGCGGATCCTAATCTCCATCGACCTCCTTTTGGCCGCTGCCAGATCGGGCGTCTGGCCGGTCGACTATCCGCAGGGCGTGATGGAGTGGGCCGTTCGGCGGCAAAGGGCATGGGAGCGGGCCGGTATGACCGTTTTCCTTGGCTTTGTCGCCTCCATCCTGCTTTCCATAGTCTGGCTCTCCGCGGAGCATCGCGCGGCATGCTGAGCGTCCAGACCCTCGATCTGCACTACGGCGCCGCGCAGGCGTTGCGCGCCGTGTCCCTCGACGCCAAGCCCGGTGAGGTGACGGCGGTGCTGGGGCGCAATGGTGTCGGCAAGACCTCCCTTCTCCGGGCGATCACCGGCCGGCACCTGGCCAGCGGCGGCACGATCCAGTGGGACGGGCGGGACATCACGAGGCTCCCCGCTGCCAGCCGCGCACGGGCGGGGATCGCAAGCGTGCCGCAGGGGCGGGAGATCTTCCCGCTTCTGACCGTGCGAGAGAACCTGGAGACGGGCTTTGCCGTCTTGCCCCGCAATCGGCGGAGCATCCCGGACGACGTCTTCGCGCTTTTCCCCGTGCTGCGAGACATGATGAAGCGGCGCGGCGGGGATCTTTCGGGCGGGCAGCAGCAGCAGCTCGCCATCGGGCGAGCGATGGTAATGCGCCCGAAGCTCCTGGTGCTTGACGAGCCGACAGAAGGGATCCAGCCCTCGATCATCAAGGACATCGGCCGGGCGATCGACTTTCTGCGGAGCCAGGGCGAGATCGCCATCGTCCTCGTCGAGCAATATTTCGAGTTTGCCCGCGACCTCTGCGACGCCTACGCTGTGATGGAGCGTGGTGAGATCGTGGCGCAGGGACGCCGCGACGAGATGGTGGAGGCGGATGTTCGACGCTGGCTTACAGTCTGAGCTCCAGCGCGCGCGCGGCCGGGGCGAGGTCTCCTTCGCCGGTCGCCCGACCCGCCTCACGCGTCTCGCCCAAGAGGGCTGCGCCAAGATCCTGCTGCCGAAGACCTATGGCCGCCCACCGGAAGCCGTGATCGTCAACACTTCCGGAGGCATCACCGGCGGCGACCGCCTCCGATACGCCGCCTCGGTCGGGCCGGCGGCGGCAGCGACGCTAACCACTCAAGCGGCGGAGCGGGTTTACCGCGCGGCGACGGGAGAGGGGCGGATCGAGGTCCGACTGGAGGTGGGCGCCGAGGGCCGCCTGGACTGGCTGCCGCAGGAGACGATCCTCTTTGAGGGCGGACGCCTCGCGCGCACGCTCGAGGTCGATCTTTCGGAGGGCGCCGACGTGCTGATCGTGGAGAGCGTGATCCTCGGCCGCGGGGCGATGGGCGAGGTTCTGGAGGATGCCGCCCTCACCGACCAGTGGCGCGTCCGCCGGGAGGGCCGGCTTGTCTTTGCCGAAGCGCTCCGCCTCGCGCCACCGCTATCGGCGCTCCGGGGACCCGGGGCGCTGCGCGACGCGCGGGCTTTCGCGACGGTCGCTCTGATCTCGGACCGGGCTGAGGACAGGCTCACTGAGGCGCGGGCCGCTCTTCCCGAGGGGGCGATGGCGTCGGCTTGGCGGGGCGCGCTTGTGTGCCGGTTTCTGGATGCCGACCCGGCGCGGCTCCGCCGAGGGCTTGCGGCGTTTCTCACTCAGTTCAACGGGCCATTGCCCCGGGTCTGGCAGGTCTGAGATGGCGATGTTCGTGCTTCCGGACGACAGCCGCCAGGGCCTCAACCGCCGTGTGGTCGCCGCCGCGCTCGCCCATAGCCCGGGTGGGTGCCCGGCTGCGTCCGAGCATCTCTCCAAGCACAACATTATGGTGGCCGCGCTGCCCGAGGATCACCGGCGCGAGATCGCGGACCTGCTCGAGGCGTTCGCTGCGACCGGTACGCCGCCCCCACCCCTTGGCCCCGCCTGCATCCGTCCGCCGATCGACCGAATCGTTGCCGCGTTGCGCGTGGCTCAACAATAAAGGCCAGCCTCTCATGAATCTGACCCCCCGCGAAAAAGACAAACTGCTCGTCAGCCTCGCCGCGATGGTGGCTCGCAACAGGCTGGCGCGGGGCGTGAAGTTGAACCATCCGGAGGCGATCGCGCTGATCACGGATTTCGTGGTCGAGGGCGCCCGCGACGGCCGGTCGGTCGCCGACCTGATGGAGGCCGGCGCCCATGTCGTCGGCCGGGATCAGTGTATGGAGGGGATCGCCGAGATGATCCACGACGTGCAGGTCGAGGCGACGTTCCCCGATGGGACCAAGCTCGTCACGGTTCACGAGCCGATCCGGTGAAGGCTGATCCGGTTCACGCGGACGGTCACTGTGGGGACGCCCCATGCCGTCGATGTGCCGATCACCAGCGCACTGCGTCGCGGTTGGTGCGGCGGTCGGCCCGGCGGTTCTGGTCGGGCGGCGATCCGGTGGGAGGGGCATGTGGCGGAGCGTGATCTCACGGCGGCCTATTTGATGGCCGCCCGGGCGCATGCCGGCCAGCGGCGCAGAGGGGCCGCCGGCACGCCATACATCAACCACCCGTGCGAGGTGGCCGACCTCGTTGCCGGTGCCGGTGGGGCGCGGGCGGCGATCATAGC
Organism: Pseudomonadota bacterium; assembly: GCA_039193505.1. Lineage (GTDB taxonomy): Bacteria > Pseudomonadota > Alphaproteobacteria > Rhodobacterales > Rhodobacteraceae > Algicella. The sequence goes on from JBCCWM010000020.1 coordinate 10,047, forward strand.
GGCGGTGCTTCACGACACGGTCGAGGACACGGATCTCGACATAGGCGCGATCGAAGTCGCGTTTGGCGAGGAGGTCGCCGCGCTGATCGGCTGGTTGACGGACCCTGAGGACTGGGGAGCACTGCCCCGCCGAGACCGCAAGCGCAGACAGGCGGAGAAGATCCGCGGCGCGCCTGTCGCTGCACGGATGGTGAAGCTTGCCGATCAGACGGCAAACGTCAACGACATCGCGCGCGATCCGTCCGCCTGGACCCCGGCCGATGGGCGCGCCTATGTTGAGAGTGCCGCCGCCGTTGCCGCGGCCTGCGGCGATGTCGCGCCCGAGCTCGAGGCGGCCTTTCGGGCCGCGCACACCGCAGCCCTGGATCGGCTCGAGGCTGTGGGATGAGCGGGCCGGGGGCTCTTAGATGACGGTGCTGCGGATCTCGGAGCCATTCGGCCCGCCCTTTTTTGGCTTGGCCAAAGCGCTCAGCCTTTTGATCCGCGCGACCGATGGCGGGGCCTTGGTCGCGGTGGGCATCCGAACGTCCAACCGCGTTCCCAAAAGTGGGGACGGCCCTCTGCTCCGCCCCGCTGGCTGCGAGGTCGGACCCGGAGCAGGAGCTCATCACCATGGCTTTGGTCGGTCCGTCCGGCTCGGGCTGCTGCCGCTCTGCTTTGGACATGGGAATGATAGGGTCCGATTTCGGGCATGCGATGGGGAGCCGCGTTTGCAGACCTGTGCTTTTGACCTTAGTCGGAAAAAAAATTGGCCGATCTGGATCCCCGGTACGACGAGAAGAGGAGGCGCTGATGATCCCTGGTGAAATCCTGCCCGCCGCAGGTGAGATTGAGCTGAACGCCGACCGCGAGGCGGTCACGTTGACGGTCGCCAACACCGGCGACAGGCCGGTGCAGGTGGGCAGCCACTACCATTTCTTTGAGACCAATGCCGCGCTCGACTTCGACCGGCCCACGGCGCGGGGCATGCGCCTCGATATCGCCGCCGGGACGGCCGTGCGGTTCGAGCCGGGCCAGTCCCGCGACGTGGTCCTCGTGCCGTTCTCGGGTGCGCGGCGGGTCTTTGGGTTCAATCAGGCCGTGATGGGCGATCTCTGAATGACGTGGGGGTCGTCGGTCATGAGTGCGCTTGGCGCGGTCGCGGCTGCGACCGCGCTCACCGAAACGCGCCCTCTGTCGTGGCGACTGTTGCGCCCCGCGCTCCTGCCGACCTGCGGGCGAGCCCCGTTTATCAAGGGGGGCGAAGCCAAGACCTCGGCCCAACGTTCGATCTCCGGCGCCGTGCCGATCCCTTGTGCGGGGCGGCTGGTCTCTCATGGTGCCGGATGGTCCGGCAGTGCTTGGCCTCGGCGGCGCGGCGATCCTTGTCGCCACAAACGACACTTCGGACCCAGCGCGCGGGCCGGCGCTGCTCGATCCCACAGCATCATAGGAGGACCACCGAGATGTGTGACCACTGCGTGATAGAGAGTGTTCGGGAGCGAATGTTGAGCCGCCGCGACCTGTTCTCGGTCGCAGCAGGGGCCGCCGCGGCGGCCGCAGTGACCGCACCGCCCGCCATGGCGGGCGCCCATGGCGGCGCGGTTGATATGACCTACACGCTCGACGGGGCGTTCCCAACATGGTCCGGCCCGCCGGGCATCATCATCAGCGAACTCGCGCGGTTCAGCGATTCTGGCTTAAATGCCAAGCTTCTGACAATCGGCGAGCACACAGGGACCCATGTCGACGCGCCGCTCCACTTCTCGGCAGACGGGCAGTCCGTGGACGAGATTCCAGTTGAGAACCTCGTCTGCCCGCTGTGCGTCATCGACATCCGCGAGAAGGCCGCAGCGGAGGACGATGCGACCGTTACGCCCGACGATCTGACCGCCTGGATCGCGGCCCATGGACCGATCCCCGACGGCGCCTGCGTTGCAATGAACTCGGGCTGGCAGGCGCATGTCACAACTTCCAAGTTTCGCAACATCGATGACAACGGTGTGCAGCACTACCCGGGCTTTCACATTGAGGCGGTCCAGATGTTGATCGAGGAGACCGGGGCGGTCGGGCTCGCCGCCGACACGCTCTCCCTCGACATTGGCGCATCTCAGACGTTCGAGACCCACTACGCTTGGCTCCCCACGAACCGCTGGGGAATTGAGAACATCGCCAATATCGACGCGGTCCCGGCGGCTGGCGCGACCCTTGTCGTCGGCGCGCCCAAACATCGCGGCGGGTCCGGCGGGCCGGCGCGGGTCATCGCGCTGGTCTGATGGTGGCGCGGCCGCTCTCCACGGATGCGGCGCCCTTGGAGGTTGCGTGGGCCGCCTCCGGGCAGTTCCGCGCCGTGCGCGGCTCCGGCACCAGGGTCGAGCGCACGGCTCGACGCGACCGAACCCTGCGAAGGGCGGTTTGGTCCTTGCCGCACATCGCGACGGGTCCATCCGCGCTCGACCAAACTGTTGAGCGCCTCGGCAACCGATGCGCCAATTGGCTCCACGTTTGTGCCGGCGACGAGGGGGGAGGGCCTGACCGTCGCCCAGGGGATACGGTCCCATTGGCGGCGTATGTGCGCGCCTCGCGATCTGATGTTGCGGCCGAGAGGGTGCGCCGGCAATGACCGATCAGCCCGAGGCCTATTGTTGCGCCACGATGGAGCGCGATCTGACCGGGACCTGCGATCAGCACACCCGCGAGGAGTGCCCGGACTTCCTCTTCAGCTACGATGCGCCTTTTGACGAGTACAGCTTGGTCGTGCGGGGCGTGCCCTGGTCCGTGACCATCGGCTATTGCCCGTTTTGCGGCGCCAAGTTCCCCGAGAGCCAACGCGACGCCTGGTTCGATACGCTCGAGGCGATGGGCTTCGAGCCCCCCTTCCATGACGCACCGATCCCCGAGGCCTTCAGAACATCCGCCTGGCGGAAGGCCGCGCCATGAAAGGCGTCGCCCTCGCCCTGGTCTTGGGCACTCTCCCCTTCTCCGCGCAGGCCGAGGCGTGCTACGTGCCTTCTCGTCCGTTTTGTCTCGCCGGCTCGGGCGGGTTTCGCAGCCCCACAGAGGCTTCGCTCTGCGCATCGGCAACCCTCCACTATGCGCGCCTTCTCAACCTTCTCGCCGCGTGCGATCCCACTCTTGCGGGAGAGGCGATCGACCGCGCCAACAAAGCCACCGCAAAGCTCCGCTGCAAGGAGCGGGGGCGGCGGCCATGCTGAGACGCCCCAAAGATCCAAATCCGCACAGTCCCCACCTGCAATGAGGTCGCCCGATGCCCACGAAAATCCCCCGCGCCGCCTATGCCGACATGTATGGGCCGACCACTGGCGACAAGGTGCGGCTCGCCGACACTGATCTCATCATCGAGGTCGAGCGCGACCTCACGACATATGGCGAGGAGGTGAAGTTCGGCGGAGGCAAGGTCATCCGCGACGGCATGGGGCAGAGCCAAGTGACCAGGGCCGGGGGCGCCGTCGACACGGTCATCACCAATGCGCTGATCCTCGACCACACCGGCATCTACAAGGCCGATGTCAGCCTCCGCGACGGGCGCATTGCAAAGATCGGCAAGGCCGGGAACCCCGACACTCAGCCCGGGGTCGATATCGTCATCGGTCCGGGCACCGAAGCAATCGCCGGCGAGGGTAAAATCCTGACATCGGGCGGTTTCGATGCTCATATCCACTTTATCTGCCCGCAGCAGATCGACGACGCGCTCCATTCCGGGGTGACGACGATGCTCGGCGGCGGCACTGGACCGGCGCACGGGACGCTTGCGACCACATGCACGCCCGGGCCCTGGCACATCGGGCGGATGCTGCAAGCGCTCGACGCATTCCCGATGAATTTTGGCATTTCGGGCAAAGGGAACGCGTCCCAGCCGGCCGCTCTCGTCGAGATGGTGAAGGGGGGCGCGTGTGCGTTGAAACTCCATGAAGACTGGGGCACGACGCCGGCCGCGATAGACTGCTGCCTGTCGGTCGCCGATGACATGGACGTGCAGGTCATGATCCACACCGACACGCTGAACGAAAGCGGGTTCGTCGAGAACAGTGTCGCCGCCATGAAGGGCCGGACCATCCACGCCTTCCACACCGAGGGCGCCGGCGGGGGGCACGCGCCCGACATCATCAAGGTCTGCGGCGAGGCGCATGTGATCCCCTCCTCGACCAACCCGACGCGGCCCTACACCGTCAACACGCTCGAGGAACACCTCGACATGCTGATGGTCTGCCATCACCTCGACAAGTCGATCCCCGAGGATGTGGCCTTCGCCGAAAGCCGGATCCGGAAGGAGACCATCGCGGCCGAGGACATCCTCCACGACATGGGCGCCTTCTCGATCATCGCGTCCGACAGCCAGGCGATGGGGCGGATCGGCGAAGTGATCATCCGCACCTGGCAGACCGCCGACAAAATGAAGAAGCAGCGCGGGCGGCTGCCGGAGGAGACCGGCGACAACGACAATTTCCGCGCCAAACGCTATGTCGCGAAGTACACCATCAACCCGGCGATTGCCCATGGGATGAGCCACGAGATCGGCTCGATCGAAGTGGGCAAGCGCGCCGACCTCTGCCTCTGGAACCCGGCCTTCTTTGGTGTGAAGCCCGAAATGGTGCTTGTCGGCGGCACGATTGCCTGTGCGCAGATGGGCGACCCCAACGCCTCGATCCCGACGCCGCAGCCGGTCTACACCCGGCCGATGTTCGGCGCCTATGGCCGCAGTCTCGAAAGCGGTTCGGTGACCTTCGTCTCGGCGGCCGCCCACGCCGATCGGATCGGGGACACGCTCGGCCTCCACAAGGAGACGGTGGCGGTCCAGAACACCCGCGGCGGCATCTCGAAGGCGGCGATGAAGCTCAACGACGCGACGCCCGAGATCGAGGTCCACCCCGAAACCTACGAGGTCCGCGCAAACGGAGAGCTCCTGACCTGCGCGCCCGCGACGGAACTCGCGATGGCGCAGCGCTATTTCCTATTCTGACGGGCCTGTTTTCGCACTCGAGGCGCTGGATGCATCCGCTCGATCAATCGGTTGACGGGAGGCTTCTAGCCGCACACGCCAATCGAGGAGTTCTACTGTGTTCCGGGCGCAAGTCTCTGGTGCGACGCGTATCCAGCCCCGCTGCGCGTCTCGGAGGATGAGGTTTGGCGCCGGATCGAGGCACGCGAGGATGTCTGGTTTTGGTTGATCCAGATCGACGCTGACGGCACGAGGCCATGCGGCAGGACCGTGTTGCGGGCAACGGATTAGTCTACAGCGACAGGGGCATCCTCCCAACAGCCGCCTCGTCGAAGGCTGGCTTCACGGGATTGCCGTGTCGGGCGAAGTCGAAGCCATGTCGGATGGCGCAAGCGACCGATTGTGTGGGCTCCCTCTCCCGGACCTCTACTTTTGTTGTGATCGATCCGATGGCGCGTTGAACACGCGGTCCGGGGAGAAGCGGCCGGCGAGATACGTGCCTAGGGCAAGCGCCCGGGTGCCGTCGCTCGCCCAGCTTGTTTCGCCCTGGGAGGCCTCCGTCCAGGTGACCTTCGCTGGGTTGCCGTTCGCGAGGCGGATGGCGCCCTCTGCGCCCACGTTTGAGCGGGGGAGGTGGCCGAGGCCGTCGGCGAGGGGGCGGATCGCCGCCGCGAGGCGCGGGTCTTGGTCGGGGCCGTCTGGGTCGAACGGATAGGCATCTGTCAGATCGAACTCGCCCGAGGTCGTCCGGCGGAGCGTCGCGACATGTCCGAGACAGCCGAGGGTCCGGCCGAGGTCCCGCGCGATGGACCGAACATAGCCGCCCTTGCCGCACACCATGCGGAGGCGGGCGGTGTCCTCGCTCGCGCCCTCAAGGGTCAGTTCCGCCACGTGGAGCGGGCGGGCGACGAGCTCGAGCACGGCGCCTTCGCGGGCGAGGTCGTATGCGCGCGCGCCATCGACTTTCACAGCGGAGACCTGGGGCGGGACTTGAGTGATGTCCCCGCGAAAGGCGGGGAGCGCCGCCTCGATCTCGGCTGGTGTCGGACGCTGGGGCGAGGTCTCGATCACCGTGCCATCGGCATCGTCCGTGTCGGTCGCGGCGCCCCACGCCACGTCGAACTCATACGTCTTGAGCGCGTCGGTGAGCGTCGAGACGGCCTTCGTCGCCTCCCCGAGCGCCAGCACCAGGAGGCCCGTGGCGCTTGGATCGAGGGTCCCGGCATGGCCCGCCTTCTGCGCCTTCAACTGCCAGCGGATCCGATTGACCACCGCGGCCGATGTCACCCCCGCAGGCTTGTCGACGGCGATCCAGCCCGTGAGCGGGCGTCCTTTGCGTTTCCTGGCCATGTCAGACGTAGGGCGTCTCGAACCGAGGCACGGCCTCAGGATCGGGCCGTGAGAGATCGAGGGCTGCCCAGCCCGCCTGCGCCTCCTCCCAGGCTGCGGCATCGGCCCAGTACAGGCTGCCAATCAGTTCCTTCAGCCAGTCCGTTGTCATTTCGTCCGCGGGCACCGCGCGGGGCACGACGTTGCGCGCGCCGACCACGTCCATCTGGGCGCGGAGATCGGGGATCAGGTCGCCGAGGAGGACGACAAGCCGATCCTCGAGCCGGTCGAGCGGCAGGGCCTTCAGCGACAATGTCCGTGCCATGTTGATCCGCATCTGCTGCGGGCGCCAATGGTTGTTGAGGCGCACCTCGGTCTCGCCGCGGAGATTGGCGCCGATCCACTCCACCATGATCTCGCAGTTGCGCCGATGCTCTGCCGGTGTTTCGGGCGCCGGCGCATAGTCCTCATAGCCCGCCATCAGCTCCCGAAACCAGGCCCAGCGCCGATCTCCGGTCCGCGCCAGCTTGTCCCAATAGAGCGAAAAGATGCGGTCCGCCGGTTCTCTCACGATGCAGAAGGTGCGGACCGACGCCGCCACCCAGTCGAGCGTCACGCGGTCGCCGCGTGGCAGGTCCAGATCGAAGCTGTGGATGCGCGTCCCGTCCCCCGTCGCCGTCTCATGCGCTCTGGCATGGTCGATTTGCCAGAAAAGATGCTTGACGAAGGTCGAACCGCATTTCGGGGTCGACAGAAACGCGGTCGGGTAGGTCTCGCAGAGAAACAACTGATCGGCCACGTCGCGGGGGGGCATTTTGGCCCCAGGTGGGCGCGGCGGCTCTGCATCGGCCGGCAGGCTCACGGCTCCTCCCCCTGGACATCGCGCCGCACCCGGTCCTCGGCGAGGAGACGACGCGTTTCATCCATCCGGTCGAAGGTCTCGTCCGCGACGAAGCGGAGCTCGGGCGAGAATTTGAGCGCCACGTCCCGGGTAACCGCGCGGCGGAGCCCCGCCCGGTTGCGGTTCAGCGCCTCGATCACATCATCTGCGTGCTGTCCGCCGAGCGGCAGCACATGAACGGTCGCCACCCGCAGATCGGGCGAGGCGATGACCTCCCCAACCGTGATCGACACGCCTTCGAGATCCGGATCGTGGAGATCGCCCCGGCTCAAGATGTCCGACAGCGTTCGGCGGATGAGCTCGCCCACGCGGAGTTGGCGTTGGCTCGGGCCCCGGCCAGGCCCATGCGCGTGTTTGCCCATTCTGACGATCCTCCCGATTGGGACAGCACCTAATTGCCCCGCGTCCCTTTGCCAAGCCGCCTGCGCCGGCCTATGCACGCGCGAGAGCGTGTGCGGGAGGGGGCGAGATGGACGATCGGATGCGGCTGGCGGTCTTGGGAGTCTCGGGCCGGATGGGCCGGATGCTGGTCCGCGCGGTCGAAGAGATGCCGGGCGTGGTCCTGTCCGGCGCAACGGAGCGGGCGGGCCATGACTGGATCGGCCAGGATCTCGGCGAGGCGATGGGAGGGGCGACGCTCGGGCTGACGGTGTCCGATGACCCGCTGGAGGTCTTTGCCGTTGCAGGCGGCGTGCTCGACTTCACCACCCCCGCCTCGAGCCTTGCGCACGCCGCCCTCGCGGCGCAAGCCCGTTCCGTCCACGTGATCGGCACAACCGGCTTTACGGCGGAGGAGGTCGCGCGCCTCGAGCCCGCGACGCGCCATGCTTGCGTGATCCGCGCCGGCAATATGAGCCTTGGGGTCAACCTCCTCACCGATCTCACGCGTCAGGTCGCCATGGCCCTCGACGCCGAGTACGACATCGAAGTCGTCGAGATGCACCACCGCCACAAAGTCGACGCGCCCTCGGGCACCGCTCTGATGCTGGCCGAGGCCGCGGCCGAGGGGCGGGGTGTCGTGCTCTCCGATGTGGCCGCACGCGGCCGAGACGGCCTCACGGGCGCTCGTCCGGCGGGTGAGATAGGCATGGCAAGCCTTCGCGGCGGCGATGTCGCGGGCGAGCACGACGTGATCTTCGCGACCGAGGGAGAGCGGTTGGTCCTCCGCCACATCGCCACCGATCGCATGATCTTCTCTCGCGGTGCGGTGCGCGCGGCGCTCTGGGGCCGAAACCGTCCGCCCGGGCACTACTCGATGCGCGATGTCCTGGGCCTCGATCGGGGAGGGTTGCCCGACCTGCCGCCCCCGGTCGCCGCCTATATCGACGCCTACAATGCGCGGGATGTGCCGCGGTTGATGGCGACCCTCTCGGAGGATGTGGAGTTCCAGAACATCTCAGGCGGTGTGCTGACGGCCGAGGCGACGGACAAGGCGGGGTTCGAAGCGCTGGCCATCCAGGGCGCGTCCATGTTCGCCTCCCGCCGGCAGACGGTGCTGAGCGCGATCACCGTGGGCCGGACAACGCATCTCGAGAGTGGCTTCGAAGGCGTCTTGGCCGAGGGCGGCGAAACGATCTCGCTCAAAGGTGCGAGCGCGTTCGACATCATCGACGGTAAGATCACTCGGGTCGTCGACGAAAGCTGACCTGCTTTCAGCGCACGGACCTTTCAGCGGCAGTCGTGCTTTTTTCGCTTTAGGGGCCGTGCATTCGAGTTCGGTGCCTCCTTCTTGGGTCGGGGCCTGTTGGCGCGCGGGATGGCTGTACGCGCGGTCTGGCTTCTCTGGCCGAGCGGCTAAGCCTGCGAGATGTGCGTCATGGCGATGCCAATGCTGTGGACTGTGGCCCGCGGATGATCACCAGGGCGTCGGGGTGCCCTCGCGCAGTCTTGCTCAGGGCACCGATCCCGATCACGGGTTTCGGATCTGCCTCGCGGCCGCGTGGTCGGCTTCTCCGGTCTTTCAGGCTGTGGTGGCCGAACCGGGTCCCAAAAACGCGGGAAGAGGGCCGGTGAGCACGGTTTCGCCGGCGTGATCGATGCAAACGGCGCCGGATCTCCGCCTCGCCAAGACCCGCGTCAGCCTCGGCGATCGCACTATCCGCTCAAGACCTCTCACGACCCTGCGACGGGCACTTGCCGCGCGGGGCCGGCGTCCGACATGGAACGGAAATGAAAGGAAGCCGATGCCACATCTGACCCGTCGAACCGCTCTCGCAGGCTTGCTCGCCACGGCGGTGAGCCCCGTCTTGGCCGCGCCTGCCTCTCGTTTGATCGAGGGGCCATGGCGCCAGTTCGGGCCCTCCGGTGATCCGGATCACGGGGCCTGGGCCGCGCTTCTGGCGCGCCACCTCAAGATGGGCTCCGACGGTGTGGCGCGGCTCAGCTATGCGCAGATGCCAAAGACGGAGGTCGACGGCTATGTCTCGAGCCTCGCCGCGGTCGATCCGACGACGCTGACCTCGAACGCTGCCTTTGCGTACTGGGTCAATCTCTACAACGCCCTGACCGTTCAGGTTGTGCTCGGCGCCTATCCGGTGCGCTCCATTCGCGACATCGGCGGCTCCCTCCTCGCCCGGGGGCCCTGGCGGCGGAAAGTTGTGACCGTGGCGGGCCGCGACCTTTCCCTCGATGACATCGAACATGGGATCCTGCGTCCCGTTTGGCGCGACCCTCGGATCCACTATGCGGTCAACTGCGCCTCGATCGGCTGCCCCAACCTCGCGGCAGAGCCCTATGTGAGTCGGCGGCTCGATGCGATGTTAACCGCCGCCGCCCAATCTTACGTCAATCATCCGCGCGGCGTGTCAGTCACGGCCGAAGGACTGGTGCTCTCCTCAATTTATGACTGGTTTATCAGTGACTTCGGTGGGTCCGATGGCGGTGTTTTGGCGCATCTTGCAGCGCATGCGGCCGCGCCGCTTCGTGCAAGTATCGACACTTCTCCGCGAATTGTCGGCCATCGATATGACTGGGGCTTGAACGAAGCCTAGTGGTGATGCACATCACTGGTAACGGTATCGAAGCGCGTCTGAAATGTTCCGAAATATTGGCGTCCTGTCTGTCCTCAGCCTACTCGGTCTCGCCGAGGCGGCATCCGCGCAAGCGGAGTATGAGGTCAACGCCTATACCGGCTGGCAGACGGCCCCGCACAGCAACGTCTCCGGAGAGGACGAGGCCGGCAATCCGTTCGACTTCACGGCGGAGTGGCAGGGCAAGTCGTTTGAGGCGCCGCCCTATTACGGTGTCCGGGTCACGCGCTGGCAGGAGAGCGGATGGGGCCTCGGCCTCGAGTTTACGCATGCCAAGATCTACGCCAGCGATGACACGTTGGAGGACAATGGCTTTGAGCTGCTGGAGTTCACGGACGGCCACAACATCCTGACGCTCAACGCGGCGCGGCGGTTCCAACTGTCGGATCGGTGGCGCACGCATGCGGGCCTTGGGCTCGGAATCGCGATCCCCTATGTCGAGGTGACCACACCCGCGGGCGGCACGACGGAGGAATACCAGTTGACCGGTCCGGCCGTTCGGTGGTTCGCGGGCGTCAGCTACGAGATCACGGATCGGTGGTCCGTCTTTGGGGAGTACGGCGGCACGTACTCCCAGAACGAGGCCGATCTCGACGGGGGCGGCTCGCTCGAGACCGATGTGATCACCAATGCGGTCAATGTGGGCATCGGCTTTTCGTTCTGAAACGATCGGAAAGAAACCGGTTCTCTCCCTGTCCGAAGCGTGAGTAGCAGTCGATACCGGTCGGCGATACATTAGCGACATGAAACGAAGACACTTCATCGCTCTTCTTGCGGCGAGCACTGCGAGCCCGCTCGCCGCGCAGGACAACACGCTCCGCGCGGTCAACACTTATCTCAACCAACTGCGCTCGATCCAAGGTCGTTTCACGCAGGTGAACGCCAATGGCACCCGGTCGAGCGGGCAGTATTACCTCCGCCGGCCTGGCCTCCTCCGGTTCGAGTACGATGGCGGGCAGGCGATGGTGATTGCGGATGGGATCAATGTTGGCGTGCTCGACGCCAAGTCGAATGTCGGTGCGCAGAAGTACCCGCTGGGGCAGACGCCCCTCCGCTTTCTGCTCCGGGACAAGATCGATCTGACGGAAGGGAACCTCACCCGCGGCGTCGGAAGTCAAGATGGCGTCACCTCGATCGTGCTCCAGGATCCGCGAGCCCCGAGGGACGGCACGATGACCCTGACGCTCCAGAACAACCCGGCGCGGTTGAGGGAGTGGGTGGTGCGCGAGGCCTCGGGCCAGGAAACGCGGATCATCCTTGACACGCTCGAGCAGGCGCGGGGCCTGACGCGATCGTTTTTCAGCCTTGAGTTCGAAGCGCGGAAGATGGGCCTGCCGGGCTAGGTGTTCAGTCCCGGCATGTGGTGGATCTGATCGACGATGGATCGATCTGGCTCTGACGTCCAGATCTTGCAGATGCAGTCGTAAGGTGTGAGGCGCTGAGCGTCTTGAGACGACGGGCGAAAGTGTAGGCGTCGAGGACGTCCGCGAGATGGCTGCGGA
>JBCCWM010000021.1:0-21419 GCA_039193505.1 Pseudomonadota bacterium
CTGATCAGCGTCGTGCCCTACTCCGCCCACACATCCGTCACGCCCGAGATCGCAGCGTTCTACGGGTTTCAGGGCCACCCGACCTCGGACGGCAATGGCGGGACGGTGATAGGACACACGCACTCCTATTGTGCGGAGTTTGACCCCGGCGACCACGATCCGGCGGGCGGCGCGACTAACCCCGACTTCACGCGGCTCGACATCCCCAAGGACACCTACTTCCAGTACCAGCACTTCCGGGATCACCAGAACCAATTTGGGGAGCATCATGCCTGCCCGGCGGCCAACAACAGGACGACCCCGTTTCTCTCGAGTGCTGAAGCGGTGAAGGCGGCATTCAACGCCCTGACGCTCGAGGGGCACACAACCCTCTACAACGGCGTCAAATGGGGCGCGCATTTTCTCGACGTCTCGTCGCGCGATCTGCTGGCGCATCTCCAGGGGCTCGGGCTGGTTTGGGATCAGTTCGCAGGCTGGCCGAACGCACCGGCTGACGCGAACGTCCAGAAGGCTCTCATCATCCTCACAGACGGGATCAACACCCGACAAATGCGCCTGGACGATGCGGTCTACGGACAACAAACGCTCGAGCATTGGGACGCACGCTGGGATCAAGAGGCGGAGGAAAACCCGGATGCGGAGGTCTGGATCGGCGGCGACGCCCCCGACGGACACGCCGACGGGAACGCTCTCACTCGCGCCATCTGCGACACGGCCAAGTCGACTGCGGCGGGGATCACAATCTACACGATTGGCTATGACCTCGACGACGAGGGTGCGCGAGCGCTTTTGCGCGACTGCGCCAGCAACGAGGACGGAACGTTGCGCTTCTATGATGTCTCCGGCGGCCTGACGATCTCAGAGGCGCTTGAGGACATCGCCGCCCAAATCAACGTGCTGAGGCTCACGCAGTGAGACGCGGCGCGGGCTCGCGCGACGAGGTCGGGTCGACGACCGTGGAGTTCGTGATCCTCTTTCCCGTCCTGATCGCTCTCGTCCTTGCCATGTTCGAGGCGGGTTGGCTCATGACGCGGTATATGATGCTCGATCGCGGCGTCGACATGGTGATCCGGGATCTGAAGCTCGGCCGCGTGGCGGCCACCCATGTCGATCTCAAGTCGCGGATCTGCGACTACGCCGAGGTGATTGTCGGATGCGAGGACGAGATGCTCCTCGAGATTGTCCTGTGGGAGGACGTTGAAGCAGACGCCGCCTATCCGCACGGCCAGGCGCAATGCCACGATCGCTCCGCAGCGGTTGCGCCGACAAGCTCCATTGCTGAGGTCGCCCCGGACCAAATCGTGTTTCTCCGCGCATGTATGTTGATCGACCCGATGTTTCGCGGGATCGGCGTCGGGTTCTGGCTGCCAAACGACCCCTCGGGAGCGCATCGCATGGTATCTTTCGGCGTCTTCCGGACGGAGCCGCCATGATCCAGAGGCGCCTCTCCGACCAGCAAGGCACTGTCACGATCGAGTTTGTGATCCTCGTTCCCGTCCTCTTTGCCTGGCTGCTGGGCTCATTCATCTACTTCGATGCCTATCGCTCGCGCGCGCTCTCCTCGAAGGTCGCCAATATGTTGAGCGACCTCGCCGCACGAGAGGTCGTGATATCGGATTCGGGCGTCGATGAGTTCTACACCATCCAGCGGCGGATGCTGCCGCGCCGCGTCGCAGGCTCCTGGATGCGGATCAGCTCAATCTGCTACCGGGAGGAGCGGGGCGCCGAGGGTGAGGTGACCCGGTCCGATTACCTCCTCCATTGGTCCGTGGTCGAGGACGCCTATTTCGACCCGTCCGATGCAGATGCGACGCCCAACATCCTGCCCTATCAGACCAACGACGCGCTTCCAGAGGACATCCTGCCATTGATGGCCGATGGCGACAGCGTTCTCCTGACCGAGATCGAAGCCGTGTGGGAGCCCGTGGCAAGTCAGTTCTCAGGCTATCTCGGACTGAGCGCGACCACCTGGCGCCACATCCGCACGGAACGACCACGCTACGTCCGGGTGGTGTCCCATGTCGACACGGTCGACGGCCAATCAACCATCTGCCCCCCCCTGCCCGCTCTCGAGTGAGGCAACACGCCAGCCAAGCGGCCGGCCCGGATCAAAGACCTGTACCAGATCCGGGCCGGCCGCGAGGGGCTGCGGGATCTCGGTGGGCCCGGGCTCGAGCACGATGTGACCAGTGTTGACTGGCAGGCCGTAAAACGCCGCCCCGAAGCGGGCGACGAAATCGGGCAGCCGCGGGAGCGCATCCTCTGCGGAAAAAACCTCGGCCACACAGGCGAGCGCCACGGGCGCCGTGAAGCACCCGGCGCAGCCACAGGCAGCCTCCTTCAGGTGGCGCGCGTGCGGCGCACTGTCGGTGCCCAAAAAGAACTGCGGATCGCCCGAGACCGCGGCGGCGACCAATGCCTCACGATGGTGCTCGCGCTTCAGGATCGGCAGGCAATAGTAGTGCGGCCGGATGCCGCCCGCGAGCATATCGGTCCGGTTGAGCATCAGGTGGTGCACCGTCAGCGTGCCCGCGACCCCGCGGCCGGCCCCCCGGACAAAGTCGATGCCGTCGCTGGTCGTGATGTGCTCGAGCACAATGCGAAGCGACGGCAGGCGGGCGCGCAACGGGGTGAGCACGCGCTCGAGAAACCGTGCCTCCCGGTCAAAAATGTCCACCTCGGGATCTGTGACCTCGCCATGGATGCAAAGCGGCAGCCCGATCTCGGCCATGCGCTCCAAGACTGGCATCGCGCGGTCGAGCGTGCGCACGCCGGCGTTCGAATTCGTCGTGGCGCCGGCGGGATAGAGCTTCACCGCCGTGATCTCGCCGGCTGCCGCGGCAGTCGTGACATCCTCCGGATCGGTGGTCTCCGTCAAATAGAGCGTCATGAGCGGGGTGAAGGCAGCGCTGCAAACGGCCGCTTCGATCCGCGCCCGATAGGCGCGCGCCTCAGCCGCCGTGACCACGGGCGGCACGAGGTTTGGCATGATCAGCGCACGGGCAAAATGGCGCGCGCTCTCGGGGGCGGTCGCGGTGAGCATCGCCCCATCCCGCAGATGCAGATGAAAGTCGTCCGGGCGTGGCAGAACAATGCGCTCGCTCACGCCGCTCGCCCGTGCGCGTCGCGCATCCAGACATCAAGAGCCTGCATCTCAGCCGCCGAGAGCGACGCGCCGAGGCGCGTTCTGTGGTGCAGGACGTCTTCAGCGGTCTCTGCAAACTCGGTCTCGATGAGCAACCCGACCTCGCGCTCGGTCAGCGTCGCGCCGAACGCGCGCCCGAGATCGGCGGCGCGGGTCGCGTCACCCAGAAGTTCTACAGCTCGGTGGCCGTAACTGTGCCAGAGGCGGCGGGCCCAACCCATGTCCAGAAACGGATACCGGGCGCGCAGGCCCTCGGCCTCCGCCGGACCGTCATCGATCGGCATCGCGCCCGGCAGGGGCACGGTGGCCGTCCACGCGGGCCGGAGGCCGAGGGTATCCGCCAGACGATCGATCGCCCCCTCCGCCCGGGCACGGACCTCCGACGGTCGGGATGGTGCAACGCGAAGCTCAGTCCCCTCAAGCATGTCCGCGCCGCCGAAACAGGCTGCCCACACGCCGGGCACCTGGTCGGCAAAAATTGGCTCAGCCAGACATCCCGAGACAGCAGCAACCGCCTCGGCGGCCTCGCTCCCGGTGACGGTACCGGTTCCACCCGGGTGAAACGGCCCGATCACACAGGTCCCCGGCCCCCAGGGGGCGATGTAGACCGGCGCATGACCGACCTCGGTGAGGCGCAGGATCGCTGGATGGGCAAACCGCGATCGGGCAACGACGACAATCTCGCGGTCGGTCCCGGTTTCAATCCGTACGAGGGCGCGCGATGTGACCTCCCGCGGTGTTGGCCCGGCAAGGCGGATCTGCCATGTCCCGTCGCGCGCGACGGCTGAAGCCTCGGTCCGCGGAAGGATGTCCGCCCCGCGGGCAGCTGCATCCCTCAGCATCAGCGCTGCGAGCCGTCCCGCATCGAACAGGTGTCCCTTGGCCTCGATTGCTTGTTTGAACCTCCCGCGAAGGCCTGCGCGTGTCCCCTCCGCGACCAGCCTGTGACGGTGTGGGTGGGCGAAGGGCGGGCCGGCCAGCCAGTCGGCGACCTGGGCCGTCGCCCGGCGGGCACGCGTCTTCAGTCGATTGCGGCGAAGCGGCGTCACCACGCGAGCCTGCGCGAGAAAGGGTGCCCAGACGGAAAGGAGTGTCCGCAATTCGGCCCGCTGGCATTTAAGAGTGCGCTGGTCCGAACGCCCGGTCACGCCAAGACCGCCGGCGAGGAACCGGTCATCGATCATCGGCGAAACGGCGCCCGGATCGCCCGGAGACGCCAGCCCGACACGTGCCCCTCGCCCCGCAGCGTCGCGCGCAACCGCGGCCGCGTCCAAGCCGCCTCCCAACACGAGAATATCGTAATCTGTCCCCATCGCACCTCAACCCCACTTGCCCTGCACGCCAACGCTACCGCAAAAACTCCATAAAATTATACCTATTCACCGTACCTGCGGCGACAACACATTGGAGAACACCATAAACTATCGCTATACTTTAGACTTGTTGTCTTCGACGTGATCTGGTCCGTGGGGTGCCATGATGAGGGAAATCCAGCGCGCAGGAAACCAGGCGCAGTACGAGCTGAGCGATCTCGGCCTTTTGAGTGGGGCGAACGTTGGCCCATATCCGACCGTGCTCGCGCTGCTGAACGAGACGGTACAGCCGGATTGCAGCTTCCTCGCTGTCGCAGACGGCACGACAGATGAGCTCTTCTTCAAAGCCTTTTTGGGCCTCGACCCGGCCTTCTCCGATGCAGGTCGTGTCACGCGGTCAGACCTTTTTGCGTGTGGTGTGGGGGACTTGGAGGTGCCTCTGGCTGTATCGACGGCGGCGCGGCAACCTGGGTTTCGCAGGACGCCGATCATCGATGCGCTCGGCATAGGGGCATTTGCGGCAGCACCCGTCACGGGTCCCGACGACCAAACGGTGGGGGCCCTCTGGGTGGTGTGCCACCACGCGCGGATTTGGAGCCGGAGCGACCGAAGCGCACTCGTGCGGTGCGCCGCGCTCTGCTCTGAGCTGGTGATGTTCGCCGCATGCAAGGCGACGGTGCGGATCCTTTCACGCGAACGCGCCTGACGGCAACTGTGATAGCACCCACTGTCATTTAACGACCCTGGTGCTACTCTCCGCGGGCTGAGATGGACCGGGACTTGGTGACGGCGCGACTGATGATGAATGGCGACGACAGAGGTGAGCCTACGGAGACCGGCGCCGAGCAAAGCGCAAGGCCAGCGCCGGATCAGCCGAACGGCCAAGACAAAGATCCAACGCCCGCAAAGCGTCACCCGCGGCGCGCCGCGGGTGAGTTGGATCCCGACGCTCTTGCCGAAGAGCGGCTGGCGCGGCGCCGCGCACGGCTGCCTGAAAACACGCACCACGATCATCCCGACACGGTTATCCTGCCACGCCCGGGGGGTATCACGCGTCCGCCGATCGATGCCGACGCCAAAACCCGCAGCCCGCTCTTCACCAAGTCGCCGGCCACGCCGGAGGCTGAGCGGGATCAGGACGGCCAGGACGAGATCACGACAAGCCCGACGGATCCAGGAGACCAGCAGGATGCGCTTGCCGCGACGCCACCGCCCCCTGACACAGTCGATCCGGACGAGCCTGCCGGTGTGGCGCCTGCGCCGACGGATCGACCGCTGACGGTGTTTCCAGGCGATGCGATGGTGCCACCACTCCCGCGGCGGGCACCACTTTTTGGTGCACCGCGGCGCGGTGCGCCACGCGCCCCGGCTTCGCCCGCCGCACCCTTGTTTCAAAGGAAAGACACCCCGACTGAAATCACGGCTCCCGACGAGACGTTCGCGGAAGAGCCGCCGACCCAGCCCGAGACGGTCTATGTGCCTCGCTCCTCAGGTGGCAGTGTGGCCTCGACACCCGATCCGACAGGGGGTCGTTCCGCGCTCCGCGCCGTTCAAGACGTGCCGACACCCGCCGCCCCGCTGCCCGGTGTGCGGCCCGATATGCGCGTAGCGCCCAAGGGTGGGGGCGTCCGATCCGCCGGCCGCGCGCCCGCAATGGCGCTTGGCACCGCGCTTGCCGTTCTGCTCGGGCTGATCGTTTTTGCCATTATCCTGACCTCGAGGTGAGGCGGGCGGTTAGCCCGACGTTAGGAGTTTGGCCGCCATAGAGCCGCAGCAGAGCGGTTCAAACCTAGGCCAGAATGGCGCACATACGATTCCCCGCGCGGACGGAGACGCGCATCGCACTCAGCGCGGGCGCGATTGCAGCCTTGATCGCCCTGGCCTGCACGGCGCTGACCCTCATCCGAACCAACGATCTGGCACGGCAGTTCGCTTTGACCCGCCTCAACGCCGAGGCGGAGCGGCAGCTGGTCGAACTGGAGCGTCTGGTGTCTCGCGTCGAAACCGACATGATCAGCGTCCGGCCAATCGCAGCCGCGAAAGTCGAACGCGAGAATGCCGAGGGCATACTCCAGAACCAGCGACGAAGTGAGATACAGGAGGTGTTCAGCACCATTCTGGCCTCACGGGACAGCTACTCCCAGCTCACACTCGTGCGCATTAGGGGACGGGCGCAGGAGATGGTCCGCGTCGACCGCACCTCCGAAGGACCCTTGGTCCGGGACGGACGGGCGGACCTAGACACTCGCCGGGCGGCGCGCCTCCGACAGGCAGCGCGCCAGGCCAACGGTTCGTTGATCTGGATCCGCCGAGACACGGGTGGCGACGGGCCGGCGGTTGACATGCCCGTTGAGCTCGTCGCGCCATTGACGAACATCCGGGGGGAGGCGACGCACGCCCTGGTCCTGGGCGTCGACCTCTTCGAGCTGATCGCGCCGCTTCAGAGGGACCCAACTTACAAGATCATCGTTTCGCCACCGGGCGCGACGAGCGCCGCCGGCGGGAGCGCAGGCCGGGCCCCGCTCCTCAATGCCGCCAAAGCCGGTGTGCTCAGCGGTTTGTCGGAGCTCTTGGAGGTTCACGTAGAGATCGTGGCACCCGAAGAGCAGGCGCGCACCGGCGTCCTGTCCTCTCTCTCCGGCGTTTTTGGATTTTTGATCCCGCTGCCTCTCCTGGCCGCACTGGCGGGGGGCGCTGCGGCGCACTTGCTGCTTCGGCCCCTCAGAGAGTTCGCGCGGGCCGCACGCGCCCACAACAGCCAGACCGAAGCCTTCCCGGCAGACGTCGGCGGGCCAACCGACATCCAGGATCTCGCGCATGCTTTTCGCAGCCTGAGCGAGGAAGTGCAGTGGCGCGTCGAGCAAACACGCGCCATTGTCGATGGCGCCGGCTTCGGCGTGCTCACCATCGACAATGAGCAACGCATCCTGACTGCCGACCACACGGTCTGTCGCATATTCGGGTACGCGCAAACCGAGCTCGAGGGGTCGTGGCTGACCCGGCTGATACCCCATGATCAACGACAGGAGCACACAACACTCGTCGCGCGCGCGCTTGCCTTCGGTCCGAGCAACCCCGACGGAATGCGCTACATCCAAGGCCTCCGCCGCGATGGCAGCTTCGTCCCACTCGATGTGTCTGTCACCAAGCTCGGTCGCGGCGACACCACCCGCATCATCGGCCTGGTGCGCGACATCTCCGATCTGACAGAAACGCAGGTCCGCCAGGCGGAGCTGATCACCGCGCTCGAGCGCTCGAACACAGAGCTCGATCGGTTTGCATATGCGGCCTCTCACGACTTGAAAGCACCCCTGCGTGTGATCGCGAACGCTGCGCTCTGGCTGCAGGAGGATCTCGGCCCCGACTTGGATGCAGACAGCCGGGAAAACCTCGACCTGATGCGGCAACGGATCCAGCGCATGGAACGGTTGCTCGATGATCTCCTTGCGTATTCGAAAGTGGGGCGTGCCGACGTTTCGCAGGACATCGTCAACGGAGATACCCTGCTTGCGGACACGCTCGAACTGCTCGAAGTGCCCGATGGGTTCCGCGTTGTGCGCAGCGGCGCATTCGCCCGTCTGTCGATCGCGCGGATGCCGCTGCAGACCGTTCTGCTCAATCTGCTCTCAAACGCGATCAAGCATCATGACCGCTCTGTCGGCTGGATTTCGGTCGATGTTGAGATCCTCGACGAGAGCTACCTCCTGTCAGTGGCCGATGACGGCCCGGGCATCCCCAAAGACTACCACGAACGGGTGTTTCAGATCTTTGAAACCCTCCGGCCTCGCGATCAGGTGGAAGGCAGCGGCATGGGGCTCGCACTCGTCAAGAAGACGGTGGAGCTTGTGGGCGGCGCGATCGAGATCGTCTCCGGCGCCGACACACGCGGCACGACCGTGCGCGTTCTCTGGCCAAAAGACCCCCACTCCGAGCGCCGGGCCGCCTAGGCGGCCGACGCCCTGCGCTCACCCGGCGCGAAAAACACATAGTAAAAGACCGGGGCCGCGACGAGTGTGAGGATCGACGCGAAGGCGAGCCCTCCCATGATCGTGATTGCCATCGAGACGAAAAAAGCGTCGCTCAAGAGCGGGATCATCCCGAGGATCGTCGTCGCCGCCGCCAGGATCACCGGCCGGAGACGCGAGACGCTCGCCGTGACGATGGAATCTCGGAGTGGATTGCCCTCAGTCCTCACCTGGTCGATTTCGTCGACGAGCACGATCCCGTTCTTGATGAGCATCCCCGACAGCGACAGAAGACCGAGCAGCGCCGTGAAGGTGAAGGGCAGACCGGTCCCCAAAAGCCCGAGCGATACGCCGTTCACCGACATAGGCACCAGCAGCCAGATGATGATCGGTTGGCGGATCGCGTTGAAGAGTAGGATCGAAATCAATACCATCACCAGAGCGCTGACCGGCAACTGCTGACCCAAACTCTCGTTCGCGTCGCCCGAACTCTCAAACTCCCCGCCCCACTCCATGGTGTACCCGGGCGGCAGCGGCATCTCCTCGATTGTGGCGCGCACTTCCGCGTGCAGCTCTGCGGCGGTCATACTGGCCGGCCTGTCGGCCGCGACTGTGATCGTGGAGACGCGGTCCAGGCGGTGGATCAGCGTGTCCTCGACGGTCACCTCGAACTCGTCCACGACCTGCTCGATCGGAACATAGGCCGCCGCGCTGTCCGAGTAAACCACTTGGTCGCGCAGACTGAGCCCGCTTTCGCGAGGCAGGCGCACCGTGATCGGGATCAGGCGGTCGTCTTCGCGGTAGACGCCGGCGCTGATTCCATCCGTTGCGAAGGCGAGTGTGTTTGCCACATCATCGCGACTGATCCCAGCGGTCTGCGCGCGATCGGTTGAGTAGACCGGGGCGACAACCAACTCCAGCTCGCGCCAATCCGTTCTCAGATGGAGGGCGTTGTCGGAGGCGTCCGCCATCCGCGCCAACGCCTGATTTGCAAGTTCGCGGAGGACGACGGGATCGGGGCCGGAGAACCGCGCCTCAACCGGTGCGCCGCCCCCTGGGCCAAAGACCAGACGTTCGGTCCGAAACTCCCCGTCCGGGAAGGCGCCGATTCCGAACGCATCGAGATCGGCGCGGAGGGCCGGGATCTCATCCAAAGTCTCGGTCCGAATGAGCATATGCGCGTAGGACGAATTCGGATCCTCGGCCGAATAGGTCAGCAAAAACCGCGTTGCCCCCTGGCCGATGAACGTCGAGACCGACACGACCTCCTCCCGCGCCAGCAGCCAGTCCTCGACCAGCTCCATCTGGTCAGCGGTCGTGTGGATATCAGTGCCCTGCGGAAGCTTGAAGTGCACCATGAAGAGGGGCGTGTTGCTGTCAGGAAAGAACTGCTGTCGCACCTGGCCAAAGCCGATGTAGCAGACCACCGTCGTTGCAATGAGGGCCGGGATGACCAGCCACCACACCCGGATCGCGCCGCGCAGGAGGGCGCCATAGGCCCTGTAAATGAAGCCGCCGTAAGGATCGGCGGATCCCTCGGAGCCGCGCTGAAAGAAGTAATGCCCCAGAAGCGGCGTTACTGTGATCGCCAACACCCAGGACAGCATCAGCGAAATCCCGATCACGGCAAAGAGCGAAAACATGAACTCGCCCGTCGAATCCGGACTGAGACCGATCCCCGCGAAGGCCATGACCCCGATTACAGTCGCGCCAAGGAGCGGAATTTGCGATTTCGAACCTGCCTCCTCCGCCGCGTCGCGCGAGGACTTTCCGCGGAGCATCGAGATTTGCATGCTCTCGGCGACGACAATCGCGTTGTCGACCAGCATGCCCATCGCGATGATGAGCGCGCCGAGCGAGATCCGTTCCATCTCGATTGAAAAGATCGCCATGAAAAAGAGCGAGCCGACCACGGTCAGGATCAGCGTCGCGCCAACCACAATCGCGGAGCGCCACCCCATAAAGACTGCCAACACCGCCACCACGATCGTGACCGAGGTCGCCAGGTTTACGAGAAACCCGTTGGCGCTTTCGTCGACCACAAGGTGCTGCTGGTAAATCGGATTGAGCTCGATACCAAAGGGGATCGTCTCCATGATTTCGGCAAGCCGCGCATCCACTCGATTGCCGATTTCGACAATGTTGTCGGACTGAAGGCCCGCGACGCCGAGGGTGAACGCCTCACCGCCGTTGTAGCGAATAAGGATGGTGGGTGTTTCGGTGCGCCCGCGCAGGACGGTGCTCACATCGCGCAGATTAACGACTTCCCCTGAGACGCCGACCGACAGGCCGGCGATTTCCTCGACGGTGTCCGAGCCCTCCGGCGCATCGATGCGGACCCGCTGGGTGACGGATGTCACGGCACCCGCGGGCGTGATGCTGTCAGCCGTCGAGATCGAATCGACAAAGGCCGAGGGCGGGATGTTCTGGTTCACCATCTGGGCGAGGTTGGGCTCTACGAAGATGTGCTCGCTCGGAAGCCCATCGAGCGAGACGTCGGCAACGCCGTCCACCGCCAGGATCTCGCGTCGCAGATAGCGCGCAAGTCGGTGGATCTCCCGGTCGGAGTAGCCTGGTGCCGTGACAGCGTAGAAGAGTCCGTAAACATCGCCAAAGCTGTCGTTGACCTCCGGGGTCTGCACGCCCTCCGGAAGACTGAGCGCCGCATCCGACACCTTGGACCGGAGCTTTTGCCAGATATCGGGCAACTCATCGCCGCCATAGGTGTCCTGGATGTCGACCGTGATCAGCGAGAACCCCGGTTGGTTGCGCGAGGTGATCTCATCGATCTCCGCCATTTGCTGGATCTCGGACTCAAGCACTTCGGACACTTCGGTCGCGACTTCCTCAGCGCTCGCGCCCGGGTACAATGTCGTCACGACGGCGGATTTGATGGTGAATGCCGGATCCTCGAGCCGGCCAAGCGCGTTAAAGCCCCAAATGCCGCCGAACAGACACCCGAGCATGATCAGCCAGGTGATGATCGGCATGTCGATGGAGGCGCGTGCGATGTTCATGACTGCGCCTTCAGTTCGGGAAACCGGTGAAGCGCGTCACGCTCTGACCATCCTCGAGCGACGTCGCGCCAGCGGCCACGATCTCCTCATCTCCGACAAGGCCATTGAGAACGGCGAGCGTAGGCTCCGATGTCGCGGGCGCCACCTCGACGTCGACCCGACGCACAGTTCCGGCGTCAGCGCCCGCTGGCTCAAACACCATGACGTAGAGCGTGCCATCTGGGTCGGCGGCCACGGCGGCAGGCGGGACATGGATTTCGGTCTGATCCGTTCTCAGAATGGCGGTCACAGTGGCGGTCGCGCCGGGCAAGATCGGAACGCCTTCAACCGGCTCCATGGCCAGTGTGATCTGGAACGTCTGACCAACTTCGGAGGTCTCGGCATTGAACTCACGCGTCTCGAGCGGAAAGTCCCGGTCGATCGACGGAAAGTTGGCGAAAATGTCGACGTCCGGATCCTCGCCCGCCCGAAGGAACAACACTTCGGGCACGTCGATCTCGATGCGGATCTCTGACATGTCGTGAAGCCTCACGATCGGCGCACCGGCATCGACCGTTGTGAAGTTTGCAACCTCACGCGCCGCCACAAGGGCATCGAAGGGCGCCGAAAGCGTCGCACGCTCCAACCGGTACTCGGCATTGCGGAGCGACACTGCGGCGAGCAGGGCATCCGTCTCTGCGTTGTCGATCTGAACCTGGCTCACAGCAGCGCCGGAGAGCTGTGAGAAGCGGACAAAGTCGCGGTCGGCCTGTTCCTTCTCGAGCCGCGCCTGATCGACCTCGAGCTCAAAGGTCTCCAGGTCGAGCTCCGCCACCAGACCTCCGGACGGAATTGTCGCGCCCTCGATCGCCGGGAACTGAATGATCTGCCCGCCCACCTGAAAGGCGAGGTCAACCGTCTCGCGCGCGACCACTTGGCCAAAAAACTGACGCGTGAGCGCGGCGTCCGTCGCCGACACTGTGATCAACTTGACTGGACGCGCCGAAAGAGACGCCGACACCGAGACGAGCGCACCCGCCATAACACACATCCAAATCTGTCGCATGACCTGTTCCTCGAACACATCCCGTCCTCAATCGCTACCATGCAACGTATGCGTTGTCGCGCAAAAGGACGCTTTGTAGGTTCCATGCACCAGGCAAATGCATTTAGGTGCAACAGTTGACCGAGATCGTTCCGCACACTCCCGGCAATAAGGCCGGCCGCGCGGCGGATCGTCTGGCATGGAGTTTATATCGGGGCACATCGCAGACGGCCCTGGAACGGAGATCGCCGCGATGACTGACCATCTCTTCCTGTCGTTTGTGTTTCTTGTGGCGGGTGTGATCTCCGTGCCGCTTGCCACTCGGTTCGGCCTCGGCTCCGTCCTGGGCTACTTGATCGCCGGCATTCTCATCAGCCCGATCCTGGCGGCCTTTGGCGTCGATGTGGTCGCAATCCAACACTTTGCCGAATTCGGCGTTGTCATGATGCTCTTCCTCGTTGGGCTGGAGCTTGAGCCGAAGCGGCTCTGGGAGATGCGCGCGCGTCTCCTCGGCCTCGGCGGTCTGCAGGTCGTCCTGACCGCGCTCGCCGCGATGTCCGTGGCGATGCTGTTGGCGCAGCCATGGTCGGTCGCGTTGGCCATCGGTCTGGTCCTGTCGCTGTCTTCAACGGCGATCGTCCTGCAAACGCTCGGCGAGAAGGGCCTGTTGCAAAGCGATGGCGGGCAGTCGAGCTTTTCCGTGCTGCTCTTCCAGGACATCGCCGTCATCCCGATGCTCGCGCTGATACCTCTTCTGGCGCTGCCCGAACTGGCGGAGCTTGCCGCCGGAGGCGATCACGGCAGCGGGGATCACGGCGACGATCACAGTGGGGACCACGGGACGGAGCTTAGCCTCGTTGCAGGCCTTGCCGGTTGGCAAACGGCACTTGTGACGCTCGGTGCGATCGCGGCGGTCATCGGGATCGGAACCCTCCTTGCGCGTCCTCTCTTCGACTTCGTGTCGACGGCACGTCTGCGAGAGCTCTTTACCGCGACTGCCCTCTTGTTGGTGATTGGAATCGCCCTTCTGATGGCGCTGGTCGGCCTCTCTCCGGCGCTCGGCACGTTTCTCGCCGGCGTGGTTCTGGCCAATTCCGAGTATCGCCACGAGCTCGAGGCGGATATCGATCCGTTCCGAGGGCTCCTTCTTGGCCTCTTCTTTATGACGGTCGGTGCAGGGATCGACTTCGCGCTCCTGCGCGAGGGGCTCCTGCCGATCGTGGGGCTCACCGTTCTTCTGATCGCGGTCAAGGCCGGGATCATCTACGCGCTCGGCTTTGTCTTCGGCCTCCGCGGTGCGGCGCTTTGGCTGTGTTCCCTCAGCCTCGCGCAAGCGGGGGAGTTTGGGTTCGTCCTGATCTCCTTCACTGTCGCCAATGCCGTCATCCCGCAGGGCGTGGCCGATCAGCTCCTCTTGATTGTCGCGCTCTCCATGCTGCTGACGCCGCTTCTTTTCATCGCGTATGAGCGCTTCGTGCTGCCGCGCTATGCCGCCTCGGAGGAGCGGGAGCCGGATGTGATCGAAGAGAAAGGCACCATTCTGATTGCGGGCCATGGACGGTTTGGGGGAATCGTCAACCGGATGGCTCGGGCGGCGGGCTTTCGCACGACGGTGATCGACTACTCCTCCCAACAGCTCGAGATGCTGCGGACCTTTGGGTTCCGGGTCTATTTCGGTGACGCCTCGCGGCCCGATCTTCTCCACGCAGCGGGCCTGGCCGAGGCAAAGGTCTTGGTGGTGGCCATCGACGGAAAATCCCAGATCACCGAGATCGTCCGCCATGTGACCAAAACCTATCCGGATGTCCACGTCGTGGCGCGCGCGGTCGACCGCCAGCATGTGTACGATCTCTACGCGGCCGGGTGTCGCGACATCATTCGCGAAACCTATGACAGCTCCCTCCGCGCGGGACGCTCCGTCTTTGAGGCCATGGGGTACGACCGTCCGGCGGCCGAGCGGATGCGGGATGCCTTCAGCGCGCGGGATCGCAGGTCGCTGATCGAGGTCGCCGATCTCTACGATCCAACGGTGCCGGCGCACCAAAACGAGCCCTATGTCGCCAAGGTCCGCGAGATGATGGAGACCTGGGAAGAGGAGCTTCGCGGCGAAATGGACATCGCCGCCGCTGGAAAGTGAGCTCTCAGCCCGCGGCGGAGAGCAGCGCAGACTGCCGCTCGCTGGCGAGCTTCGCCACGGCGGCAATCCCTTCGGCCTTGAGCGGTTTGTTGAGGAAGTCGGACACGCAGGCGTATTCCGCGGCGCGGGCTCGATCGCGCGGATCGGTCGAGGTAGTCAACATGACGATCACGGTCTGTTCCAGACGCTCCGGCAGTTCGGCCGTCAGCGCATCCAGAAACTCAAACCCGTTCATCCGAGGCATGTTGATGTCGAGGAAAATGGCATCCACGCGCGTTTGTGCCGCCTCGCGCAAATGGGCGAGGGCGTCCTCAGCGTAAACGAAGCACTCCAGCGTTGTGATGAGGCCTGAGCGCGACGCGACCTTCCGATAGAGCCTGTGATCGATGATCTCGTCGTCGATCAAGATCGCTCTTTCAAGAACATGTGTCATCTTCGTTGTGGTCCACCACCAGTCGGACGTCGAACGACGTCCCGTCCCCAACCCGCGATCGCACCGCGATCTCGCCACTGAGCTTAGTGACAATTCGTTTGCAAATGGTGAGCCCCATTCCGGACCCGGGGAAGGAGTTGTGGTCGTTGAGGCGGGCAAACAAATCGAAAATGCGCTCGAGATGGGCCTCGTCGATCCCGATGCCGTTGTCTCGGACAGAGATCACCGCCGAGCCTTCGATCGCTTCCCTGTCCGAGCGGATCTCAAGCGAGAGGGGGCGGTCCGATGCCCGAAACTTGACAGCGTTCGAGATCAGAAGCTCAAAGAGAAGCCTCAGATGATCCGGACAGCCGATCACATTTGGAACATCGCCGACGAACACCTCGGCGTCCCTGAGATCGTCCGCTGCGGCGGCAAGGACCTCCCCCAAAATCGGCCCGAGCGAGACCCGCCGACGAGGCGCCGGGCTGCCGACGATCCGCACGTAGCGACGCATATCCTCGATCTGCCGGCGCATTCGCTCAACTGCAGCGTTCATCATCTCAAGCGAGTCGAGCGCTTCGGGGCTCATCATCCAGCCGATCTCGCTGCGCAAATCATCGACGTTCATGGAGATGGTTGCGACCGGCGCAAGCAGGTCATGCGAAAGCGCTCCGATGAACGACCTCAGATCGGCGTCCGACCGGTGAAGTGCTTCGGACCGCTCGAGGATTTGCCGCTCGAGAGCCGCAACTTCGGAACGAGGGTCGAGCGCGCCATCGGCCGTCTCTTCGCCGAGGGGTGGCCCGTCCAGCGCGGAGGGACCACTGCCCCACCGAAGGGCCGCGACCTCCGCCTCGGCGCGCCACAGCTTCTCGGCTTGTGCCGCGTGCGTGGTATCATAGTGCCTGACGATCTCAGCGAAGAAGCTCCCGCAGTCGGGGCGGCCCATCAGATCGGCTGAAACGCGGGTGTGCAAAGCCAGAACCTCGCTGAGCGAGAGCCCATTGTCGTGCGCAACGGCCGCAAGCGCCCTCGCACCGGCGGGTCCCGGCCTCTCGGCCTCGGCGACAAATGCGAGCAAGACCTGCCGGTACTGACGCGCAAATCGCATCCGATCGAGGGTGTCCTGAGCCACAACAGTCGGGGCGGAGGCCATGCTCAACACCCCCCATGAAAGCGGGGCGATGGTCGCGTCTTCCTCATCGACGGGGCGTCGTGGAGCATGGGATGGTGAGCACTTTCCTTGAACGGAGCCCTTCTCATCAAATTGTTAGTGTAAACATCTAACGTGTCGTTAACGGTCAAACGATCGGATCAATTTGCCGCTGCTGGCACTACTCGAGTGCGTGTTTCGCCCAGCGTTCGAGAGCCGCTGCTGTGCGCAACAGTCGGGCGTCTTCTCCCACCTGTCCGACCAGTTGCACGCCGAGCGGCAAAC
This sequence comes from Pseudomonadota bacterium, assembly GCA_039193505.1. Taxonomy (GTDB): domain Bacteria; phylum Pseudomonadota; class Alphaproteobacteria; order Rhodobacterales; family Rhodobacteraceae; genus Algicella. Next base: position 16,455 of record JBCCWM010000021.1, read on the forward strand.
CCTCGGGCGACGCGAGGAGGGGCAGGGTGATCGCCGGCACGCCTGCAAGGGTCCACAGCCCGTTGAAGAGCGAGTCTCCCGTGGATCCGATGCCCATCGGCGCCGCGCCAAGGGCCGCCGGCGTGACGATCGCGTCGACATCTTCAAAGAACGGCCGGAGGTCTGCTGCGAGACCGCGCTGGTGCGCTTTGGCCGCAAGATAGTCCTGCGCTGTGACCTGCGCTCCTGCGGCAAGCGCCTCTTGCAGCGCCGCGCTGGTTGCCCCGCCAGCATAGCGTCTGAACTCATGTGCCATTTCGGCCAGGTTGATCGCAAGACGGGTTGCCGCCGCGGCCCCGAAACTCTCCGGCGGCGCGCTCTCGCGGCACCGGGCGCCGAGCGCATCGCGGAGGCGCGCAAAGCCCGCACGCATCTCAGGCTGTGCGCGGCTCTCCCAATCAGGCGGCGGAACAAACGCCAATCGAAACGTCGGCGCCGGGTTCATTGCGGCATCGAGGAGGGCGGGGCGGGGCGCCCACCGGCTCTCGGGATCGCCGGCGTCCACACCAAAGAGCGGCTCGGCGACCAAGGCGGCGCCTGCGACCGTCTGAGCAAATACGCCCAGCGTGTCGAGGCTCGGCGACTGAGACAGAACGCCTGTCCGCGGGATCGCCCCAAAGCTTGGCTTGTATCCCACGATGCCGCAAAACGAGGCCGGCCGGATCACCGAGCCGCCGGTCTGGGTCCCGATCGCAAAAGGCGCCATGCCCGAAGCGACCGCCGCGGCGGACCCCGATGACGAGCCTCCCGGCGTGTGCGCGGGGTTGACCGGGTTCCGCGTCGCTCCCGGGCTCAAAAACGCCAGCTCCGCCGTCACCGTCTTGCCGATCAGGACAGCGCCCTCCGCACGGAGCCGCTCGACAATCACGGCATCGGCCGTTGGCACGCGCCCGCGATCCGCCGCAACGCCGTTCTCCGTCGGAATCGCAGCCGTGTCCACGACATCCTTGAGCGCCACCGGCATCCCGTGAAGGGCACCCGTTCCGTCCGCCCCGCGCTCGCAATCGAGCGCCTCAGCCTCGCGTCGCGCCGCATCCGGATCGCACCATGCAAAGGCTTGGATCTCCGCGTCCGCGGCGTCGATGCGCGTCAGGGCCAGGTTGACCGTGTCGAGTGCTGATATGGCACCGTCCCGAAGTGCATTGCGGCATGCGAAAGGGTCGTCGAACCCAACCATCAGCGGGGCATGGCGCCGCGACCATGTGCGGCGCAATCCAGGGTCCGTTTGGCGCCGGACGGGAAAGCTGCGTGTCGCGGATTGGGGAGCAATTTGGTCTCGCGGCGGCATTTCAGACACCATCGTTCGGTGTCTCCGGATCATTTGCAACAGAAATTAGGATGTCAGGGACCGTTGACCAAGCTATGGTCGCATCGGAACAGGCGGAGAAACGCGATGCGCTGGGCAATTCTGGGATGTGCACTTCTGGCAGCGGGCTGTGCTGAAGTCGAGGATCGATGGGGCCCGCCTGTGGCCTACGGTTTGCGCTCGGGTGTCGGGTTCGATGGCGGGTCGAACACCGTGACCGCGGACTTGACACGTCTCCGGAACGGGCTCGACCGTCTGGTCATCCGCAAGCCGGGCGGCCGCGGGTTCGACTACGTGTGCACGGGCTTCGTGACGCCCGGCCAGCCGCAGGCCACCGCTCAGATGCAGTGCAACAACGGCACAGCCGGGACGGCGACCCTCCGTGGCAATGCCACTGGCACCGGCATCGAGATCGTCTACACGCTCGGCGCAAATGGCACCGGCATTGTGACGCTCTGACCCGGAGAACGGACAGCCCTCCGGCAATGTGATGTCCCGAGCGGGCGGCGTATTTGGGTGTGGCCACCTATGGAGCCGGCCGGATCCGTATGGCGGCGAGGACGGTCTTTGGGCAGCGGTAGCACCGGAGTGCGAGGCCTCAGACTTGCTCAAGCCGGTTGAAGGCCCGCTCCTCGAGGGGATGTTGTCAATACACCCGGCATGAGAAGCCCGTGCGGATCGAGCTGGCGAGAGGCGGGCCAAAGCCTCGTGGTCGGCGGCGAACGCCCGCATCGCGTCGATGTCGGCGGCGCGACATGGCGCCTTGACGGACGAGCTCGCAGGAGCTGCCGTAAGCCATTGACCCCGCTTCCAGACACATGCCTGCTGCCGCTGAACACAATTGTTGGAGAGCGAGATGCATGGCCTGCATCGCGCCAGCGTGCGTCGGTTCGGAACTGACGGAGGACTCGGAGGATCGCGCGACGGTCGTCCACGCCCCTCGGCTTCTTCGGCGGCAGCGGCGGGATAGGTGCCCCTTGCGCATCGCTCAGTTCATGGCGTCGCATCGGGACCTCCTCGATAGAAGAGATTGAACCAGACCAAGGGCCTCGGCGGAATGCGTTTGATAGGGCCAGCCACGGCTTGGGAAACTGGCCTGATCCACATCGCTGAGATCGGACGTGGAGATGGAGACGCGCAATCCGACGGATGGAGGGCGGGCGGAGGTCCAGCCGCCTGTGCAGAACAGGCCGCGTGAGGTGCGACGCGCAGCCGGCCGGCGCATGATCGCCGGAGTGTTCGGTGCAGCCCGGAACAGGGGCTCGCAGCGGTTTGGGCCGCCCTGCCAGGGTGCCAGGACCACGCTCATCAGTCGCGAAACACGCTCGGGGAGTGCCCGAGTGTGGCGGAGTGTCTTCGGCGCGGTGTCGGAGATCTGTCACGGAGACAAGGCGATGAGGTCTGCCATCCGCGTTCACCAGTGCGCCATGGGATCAAGTACAGATGCGGCTGGCGCCTTTGACAAAGAGGCGGGCGGGCCGCTCTCGACGCGGTCTGACCCAGGCAGGTTTGCGTCTCGTCCGGTGCCAGGAGCCAAACGTTTGGGTTGCTCATGACGTATGGGCACTCCGGCGATGCTCCGGTCGCCGAGGCGCTATCAGAGGATCTGCGGACCGGCACAACGCTGATCGCCAATGGCGACGTCACCTGGGCTCAGGCTGCGGATCCTGGCGGCTCGGCGAACATCCCACTGCGCGGAGGCGGTCGGGACATGCCAACTTTAGCACATGCTCCCATCGCTCGCAAAATCGAGCGGGCGGTTCTTCAATCGGATCACCAGTTTTCGAGAGATGACCATACGCTGCAACACGACTTGTTTCGCCCGCCCGACACCCGAGGCAACGCGGTTCCGGTTGAGGCATTGTAGGTCCGTTGCCCAACAGAGCGGCCGCAGCGAATCTCACCCAAGCCCAAGCCCCACGGCTCACACGCCTCTGGGTACTGTTAAAGCTGAGTGCTGGCACCTCACGGGCTTCTGGTCGATTGGCCGCGCTCATTCCAGACCTGTCAGTCGGTGGCCGAGCGGCCCGCGTGGCCGAACCGTTCAGGATTGGGGATGCCGTCGCTCATGAGGAACTGCCACCTTGAATGCTGGGGGAGCGTAGTCCGTTTGGCAGCTCATCCCGAACCCCGGGCGTGACGCAGTCACGGTGTCCGATGCCCTTAGTTGGCCCTGCTTCGGTGTATGCAAACCTGGCCCCCCACAACAGCGATCCAGTCCAGATCCGTCCGTGTCATGACTGCCGGGCTCCCGACGGGACGGATGGGACTATACGGCCCACGCAGGATGAGCAGGGCGATCCCCTTGCCCAGAGCCTCTCTGGTCCGGACCGGATCGGGACGGTTCGGCCTGAGCCGAACTCCGGACACGCCGCCCAGCCAAAGCAGCTGTCTCGTGATGTGCTGTTTAGGGACCTTCTGCCGTGCCGCCAGAGGCGTTCGACACGCGTGTCTGCCTCATACAGGCGCCGCCGCGTTCAGCGACTTTCTCGGTGGCTCCCCACCACACCCCGCCGTTCGAGCCGAGCAGGGCGGTGTCCGATCCCGGACCGAGGGGATGGCGCCAGATCCGCATGACCTAGCGGTCTGACCGAAACGGAAGGGTCCCGTTTGGGGGCCGGTGTTGGAGCCTTCCGTATCGGTCAGACCAATAGATCAACGCCCATTCGCGGTCCGTCATGTCGCTTGCGCAGCGCGCCGCGATCCGCCGATCCTCGCGGCGGGCGGTTTCGATCCATGGCACGGTCGGCTCTGCCCCGTGTGGCAGCCGGACACAATCACAGCCCGCCGAAACCCTCCAACTCTCTTCGCGTTGGGGTCTTGGAGAATACCGTGCCGTCGTTCGCCATTGGTCTCGATCCAATGGCGACACAGTAATTCACACCTCACTTCCAACCGCGGCGTCGGTGAATGGGGCGAGGTCCTCGGCTGTTCGGTCGTCGCCACCGCTCTTCTCGACCGCCGCCTCCATCACGCCGTCGTCCTACAGATCGCGGGCGCCAGCTACTGGAGCCCCCACTACAGTGGTCCGCCCACCGGGATAGAATGTCCCATTCTTGGGAGGGCCGGAGATGGTTGGGGCGCGAGACAGGCCGGTAGAGATCGTGGTGACGCTGCGCCAGGTGAAGGGGGTTCAGGGCAGGGGGATAGCGTTGGCAGATGCGGTGCGCCTGATCGGCGGTGAGGCGGTCAAGCCGCCATCGGGTTGAGGCGAATGCCGAGCGTTCGGACGGGCGACCGATGGCACCGGCTCCAGGGCGGAATGGGGCGCGGGAGCAGCTCGGACGGCTGAAAGAGCTTGAGAGTGAAGCACCTGACGCCACTGGTTCGACCGAGATGCCGACCAGTCCGCGCCTGAGGAAGGCCGTCTCTGACCCGACGCTCGACACGCTCGTCCTGGCGGAGGCGGCGCAGGGAAATGTATGATCCGCCCGGGGCATGCAATCGTACATTCGGACTGCGCGGACATCTAAAGTCGATGTATCCGGCCTTTCTGCTGAGCGCCTGGCTCCGGGCCTCGACGGGTTTCCGCGTGCCGATTGAGGCTTTCTACCGGCTCGGCTCCGAAGAGCCTGTTTCTCTCGTCAGCCTTCACTCGTTGCGGATCGTTGCAGCGCCAC
>JBCCWM010000022.1:0-20952 GCA_039193505.1 Pseudomonadota bacterium
GCCGCCGTCGCCGGTGGTGGCATCGGCGGCTCGGATGTGCGCGGCATGGGGCCGGAGGCCGTCGAGAGCCGCTTCAGCCCTCGCCCGCGCCCCTCGAGATGCCGTCCGACACCGGCGCGCGCCCCGCACCGCTGCCGGGTCGCAGTCCCGCTCCCCCTCATCCCGTGCGTCACCCCGGAGAGCAGGCGCCCGTCAAAACCACCGAGCCCGACCGCCTGGGCGCGCATCCGATCCCGGACGCCACGCCCCCGCTCGACCGGATGTTTGGAAGACCGCCCACCCCCATTCAGGGTAACGCATGCCCCCGCCCCGCGCGTTCAGACCCGCAAAACACACCGCCACTGGGGGTCCCGCCAAACATCGGCATCTCCACGTAGGCGCTCAGTTTGAGGACGCGGGTAGCCGTACCGAGGCGATCGGTTGGCTTTCCCCCGGACCCGAGGCTGGGTGCGCGTTCAGAATCTGCTCTGCGGCGCCGACGTCGTAGCCTATCCCCAACGCATCACGCAGATCGCGGGATCTGAAGCTTGCAGTCTGCGTGCGTCCGGCCTTTTGTGTTTGCGCGGCCGTCAAGCGGGTGCTGAGCGCTCCCGTCCGCAGCGTATCCCCTGAGAGGGGTCTTCGCGGGGACCTCGCGCAGGAGGCGCTTGGCTGGCATCGGGTTCCATGCAGCCATTTTCCATCGGCCTGTCGCCATGCCAGCAAGCGCTGATCCGCCACTCAGGAGAGTGTCCCCACTTGCCGGTCAACACCGGGTGTTACGAGCTGACACACGTCAAGCGGCGTCACACGGACCGCGTCCAAGCACCGGCTCCCGCATATACGGACGGTGCTCATCGGCGGAGCGCAGGCCCACGTCGGAACACTGCCGAGCAAGATCGAGCTTCAGGACACGTGGATTAGCGGCACTTGGGAGCGGCGAGGCGACCCTCTAGCCACGTTTTTTCCGGCAGACAGTTGCGCCCGGTTGATCTTGGCTGAGCGCCAACTTGGTGGTGCCCGCAACACCGCATCGATGGTGTCGGTGACCGTCGGGGGGACTGGACGCCATGGCGTTGACTGTCTGCCTGCTCGCGCCTTTTGGCTGTCAAGCAGTGCAAAAACGAGCCAAAGCATGTGTTTGGCTGGAACCTATGGCCTGTGTCATACCTCTGAGCGATGTCACTGACGCGTGAGCTCTGTTGCCCGCCGATCACGATGCCTCGCCTCACCATGACGGCGGGTCGCGGGCGGCTGCTCGATCCCGTCTGCCAATGCCCCTCTGCAGATGTCCTCGGTTGGAAGAGACGGCACGTGCTGCCTGCGCGTGGCCCACACTGGCGCCGCCGCCCAAAGGCCACTGGACCGGACTGAGCACGGCGGCCGGACTTGGGATGCACTCTGCGGACGGATGTGGCTCTGGCCGGTCCCGCGTCGCGCGGCTCGGCCTGGTCTCGGGCAGCAGAAGCGGCGTGACGGGTCCATGCGGACAGGTCGATCCCAAGGTGGCGGGGCGAGAGGTCGTTCAGGTGCGCGTTGCTGCAGAGCCGCGATATCGCCACAAAGCTTGCAGTGTCGGGGAGGGCGACTTCGAGGGCCTGTCCGATGGAGCAACCGTGTTGCGCGAGACAACGAGCTTGCGCGATCTGGACCCACTGAGCGGTTTGGCCAATGCTTGCCGGTCCGGCGACCGTCGCCAGACTTTTGTGCCGGCTCCCGTGCGCAGGGTCCAATGCTCAACGCCTCCGCCCAAGCGGAGCGGTCAGCGCGGTGCGCAACCTGGCCAGTGCTGCTCATGAGTGAATTCGGGCCGCACCCTTCGACGGGGTGATCAAGCGTGGAGACGCCGAAATGGGTCAAAGCCATATCTGCGTGCCTGTTCTCAACAGGCTGATGCGGACCACAAATGCCGCGCATCGGCGGCGCCTCGGGCTCCGCATCGAGCGTCTGGAGCCCGCGCTTCCAAGATCGGTTGGAGGCTTGAGCGGCGTCCCAAGCATGGAGCCGCTGGAGGATCCACTCTCAGGCGGGTGTCGGTCCAGAGGACCGGCGCAGTCGAGCGACTCCCGGGTACCGCCCGCGCAGCGGGCCAGCCGCTCAGCCGGCGCGCGTTCGCTGGAGCCGCTCGTCTTCGCGCGCCAACCGATCGGCGAGGATGTGGCGGAGACGCTCGATCGCGCCTTCGGTGGCAGGGCTCGCCTCGCCTATCGCCAGAATCCGCGCCGCCTCAAGTTGCAGCTCAGAATCCTCGATCATCACCGCGAGGCTCGCGATGAACTGGCAGGCATAGACCAGGCTGTCGAGACGGAGGTCGTCGCGGGCCGTGTCGAGGAGGTCGAGCGCATGGGCAAGGTCGTCGCGGCGCACTTGCGGCGGCAACGTGTCGCCGGCGCTGCCGATCGCCGCCACGGGCGTCGGACGTTGATCCCGGTCGGGGAGCACCGAAAGGACCGTGTTCTGAAAAACGGCGAGACTGCCAACGGGCTTTGGCAGGATCGCATCCGCCCCGGCGGAGCGTGCCTTGGTTTCCCACTCTGCGAGGTCAGCGCCGGAGAAAGCGATAATCCCCGGGCGCGGCGCCGGCATTGCGCCAAGCGTTTCGATCAAATCGAGCCCAGAGCCGTCCGGCAGTCCCAGATCGATGATCACGACGTTGGGGCGATAGAGCGACAGATGCCGCTCCGCCGAGAGCAGTCGGTCTGCCCGTCGGAGCCGCGATCCGCTCGCCACCGCCATCAAGCGCAGCGCCTCCGAGGCGCTGAGGCTGTCCTCCACCAGCGTGATCGTCACGCCGAGAAGACATTTCCGGCGGGCCCGCGTCGACAGACCCCTATACTCAGTGTCGGCGTCAACCATCACGATTATCCGTTCCTCTCTTGCTTGAGCGGAGTAGACCGATGGGGGATTAAGGCATGCTTAAGCGTATCGATATTCCGTCGCCTTGCCTTTCGGCGCGCGCGTCGCGATACCCGAACGCAGTGAGAGGAGGGTCCATGATCGGCCGACTGAACCATGTTGCCATTGCCGTGCCCGACCTCGATGCGGCGACGGCACGGTATCGCGACAGCCTCGGCGCGGCGGTGAGTGCGCCTGAAGACGTGCCGGAGCATGGCGTCCGTGTGGTATTCGTGACGCTCGAGAACACCAAGGTGGAGCTTCTGTCACCCCTCGGCGAGGCCTCTCCCATCGCCCAGTTCCTCGAGCGGAGCCCGGCGGGAGGCATGCACCATGTCTGCTACGAGGTTGCGGACATCCGGGCGGCGCGCGACAAGCTTCTGGCCGACGGCGCGCGCGTGATCGGCGACGGAGAGCCCAAGATCGGCGCGCACGGCAAGCCCGTCCTCTTTTTGCATCCGAAGGACTTTGCCGGCACGCTCGTGGAGCTGGAGGAGGCATGACCATCACCGGCGCCATCGTCCTCTTTGCCGTGATTTGGTTCCTGACGCTCCTCGTTGCGCTGCCGCTTCGGCTCAAGAGCCAGGACGAGATGGGGGATGTCGTGCCCGGAACACCGCGCTCGGCGCCCGCGAACCCTCAGATTCGGCGGAAACTCTTCTGGACGACGGTCGCGACCGTCGTGATCTGGCTGCCATTGGTCCTGCTGATCGCCTCAGGGGCAATCACTGTGCGCGACATAGACATTTGGCAGCGGATGTAGGCCCGCCTGCCAGCCGCGACAGATTGGACATCGACGGCGGGCGTTGGCGATCTAAGCTGTCTCTCACTGCAACTTGAACGAAAGGACCGATCCATGAAGATCTTCATGCTTCTCGCGACCGCCTTCCTCTTCAGCGCCGGCGCTGCCGCGGCGGAGTGCTCGTGGGGCAACTACTCTGAAACGGTCGCCGAGGGCAAAATCCCGCCGCTGACCGATGACGGCGAGACCGCCGACAGCTGAGACGACATCCGCGGGCACTCTGCCCGCGGACTTCACGCGGTCGTGATGTCAGGCATCGACCCAAGCTGTCATGGCATCGAGATCGGGGCGCGGGCGCTCTTTCGGTGGGATGGTCTCGGACCCGAGCACCATGAAGCCCGCAACGAAATGCGGAGTGTCTACGTCCAAGGCCTCCTTGAGGAACGCGGCGTCACCGGCCATCGGGCCCGTCAGCCAGTTTCCGCCCCAGCCAAGTGCCTGCGCTGCGTTCAAAAGCCCCAGGCAGAGTGCGCCTGCACTCAGCACCTGCTCAATGTCAGGGATTTTGTCGTGCGCGCGCGGGGCTGACACCACCGCCACGATCAAGGGAGCGGTGCGGAACATGGCCGCCGTTTTCTCCACCCGCTCCGGCTCGAAGCCCAGCGCCTCCGCCCGGGTGCTTGCCGTGTCGGCGAGGCGGGCGAGCGCCTGCCCCTCCAACACGATAAGACGCCAGGGCTCCAGCTTGCCATGGTCGGGCACCCGCACCGCCGCCGTCAGGATGCGGCGGAGCGTGTCGCGGTCGGGTGCCGGTGCGGCCAGGGTCTTGGCAATGCGCGAGCGTCGCGTCTCGAGAAAGTCCAGTGCAGCAGGGTTCGGATCAGGCATCATGCTCCTCCTCACTTGCTGATGTGCCGGAGCCCGCGCGAAGGTCAAGCGCTCAGGCTGCGATCCGTGCGATCTCGGCCGCGGCCTTTGCCCGCGCCGCCTCCGCATCGACCACCATGCCGTCGGCCGCGATCACATGAACGTCCGTGATCCCCAGAAAGCCGAGCACATGGCGGAGGTAGGGCGTCGTGAAATCCCAGTCACCTTCGGCCGGTGTGCCCCCCGTGGTAACGATGACATAGGCCGTCTTGCCCTCCAGAAGGCCGACGGGCCCCGCCTCGGTGTAGCGGAAGGTCTCGCCCGCGCGCGCAACCAGGTCGATCCACGCCTTCAGGGTCGCCGGCACGCCGAAGTTGTACATCGGCGTGGCAACGATCAGCGTGTCATGCGCCTTCAGCTCGGCGATCAACGCCGCGGAGAGGGTCGTGGTCTCTCCCCCACCGCCGCTCATGAAGTCCGCGTCGACAACCGGCAGGCCGCCTGCCACATCGCGATGCGTGACTGTGCCGCCAAGTCGCACGGTGAGCCTCTCCGCAAGATCGCGGGAGGTCGCTTCAGCGCCGCGAGCACTCGCGGTGACCAGTAGAGTTTCGGACATCGGTCATTCTCCATTCCACTCAGTGTGGATTGGAGTTACGCACGAACCGGGAAAAAACAATTCCGATCATGTGCACGGATAATTTCTAAACAGGAAACTTTAGGCTAGGATCTTTGGGTTGCTGCCGAGATCGACGCCCGGGAAGACCACCCGCTCGATCTCTGAGCGTTCAAGACCGAAGAGGCCGCGGACAGTCCAGGCCGCATAGCGTCGGATGTCGCCCGTCGGCCTGAGGTCGCGGTCCTCGTAGAGGTCGCCCTCGCCCAGGCCCGGCCAATCGCCATGCACGCGGCGGCCGCGCAGCGCGCCGCCCGCCATCACCATCGCCCCGCCCGTGCCGTGGTCGGTGCCCGCCACCCCGTTCTCTCGCGCCGTGCGGCCGAACTCGGTCATGGCCAGCACCGTTGTCCGCTCCCAATTCCGGCCGAGCTCCGACTTCAGCGTCAAAAGCGCCGCCGTCAGCTCGCGAAGCGGGCGGCGGATCACGGTTTTCTGGCGTCGGTGCGAGTCCCAACCACCAATCGAGAAGGCGGCGATGCGCGCCTCCTCATTCAACCGTTCCGCTGCGAAGGACGCGAGCGGCGTGGCCTGACCGGCTTTCGCGGGAGACATGCCCCCGGGCACGTCTCGGCCGGCGGAGAGCGCGATCGCCGTCTCGGCGGCGGACGCGAAGAGCGGGTCCGACGCGTAGAGATCGGCGAGCAGAAGCTCGGCCTGTGCGGAAAGATCCAAGTCGGTCTCGGGTGACCAGCTCCCTGCCGGCGCGCTCCCAGAGAGGATGAGGGGTTGGCTCCGCCCGACGGCAATGGCCGTGTCGCTCCGGGTTCCGGGGACGAGCGTCAGCATCCGGTTGAGCCACCCGTCCCGCCCCTCGGTCAGTGTCCCGGTCGCATCCCCACCCCCGTTCTCGAGGAGGTCCTGGCCGTCGAAGTGACTGCGCTTGTCGCGGTAAGGGGTGGAGACAGCATGCGCAAACGAGAGCTCGCCCGCGCGCCAGAGCGGCATCAGATCCGCCGCCTCGCCATGGAGCGCAAAGTAGCCATCGAGGTCCTGAGCGCCGCCGGCCTCCCCGATGTCAAACCCCGGGCGGAGACCGGTGAGCGCGGCATCGCCAAGAGGTTGGACCACGTCGAGACCGTCCATCGCACCGCGAAGGACGATGACGACCAGGCGGTTCTCGCCCGGCGCCGAGGCGAGGGTGACGGGGGTCAGAAGCGGGCTCGCCGCGGCGGAGCAGCCGATGGCGACAGATCCGGTCAGGAGGCGGCGGCGGCTGAGGTCTGGCATCGCGGATCTCCTAGCGGCGGTTGAACTCGGGCGAGGCGAGGACGATCGCCAGCGCATCGGCCCGGCTCTCCGCCCGGCGGGTGGCGCGCGCGACCTCGGGGGTCACACCGCTCCCGAGTGTCGTCTCAAGGAACCGTGCGGGCGTCTGGCGCGCCTCGAAGCGGCCGGCGGTCTCGCGCGCCCAAAGAATGCGCGCGGCGAGCCCGGAGGCCGAGATCCAGTCCCCGGGATCCTCCGACCATCCATCGGGTCCCGGCGGCATCATGTAGGGCTGGCCCATCGCTGCCAGCGGGCGCAGGACGGTCCGTGTGAGCTCCCGCGGCCGAAGCTTCGACACATCGCCCGCAGTGACACCGAACGCGCGAAGACTGGCCACGATGAACTCGAACGGTGTCTTGACCTTCCGGAGCTCCGGCGACCAGGCGGCCCCGTCCGCAAGGAGGGCGCGGTATGTCACCGTCAGATCGCCGTCGGAGGCGAGGTAGGCTTCGGCGACCCGGTCGAGATGACCTCGTTCAGGCGGCCCGCCCACAAAATGCTCGATCAGCTTGCCCGCCAGGTGCCGCGCCGTGTCCGGTCGCAGCGCCAAGTCGACAAGCGCATCGACGACGGCCCCGAACGCTGCCCGCCGGCCGCCGTAGCGCGTGCCAAGGACGGTCTCGGCGCCGGGCTCGGCAATCTGCGCGCGGAAGCGGAAACCCTCATCGTCGAAGGTCATGCCCGTCAGGAGTTCCGCGAACTCACGCACGTCCTTTTGCGCGTAGTCCGCGTCGACGCCGAGCGTGTGGAGCTCCAGAACCTCCCGCGCGAGGTTCTCATTCAGCCCGCGCCCACGGCGCTGACCAACCTGGGATCCGGGACCGATGGACGTGGATTGATCCAGATAGTCGAGCATCGCCGGATGCGTGACCACGGCGAGCAGCATGTCCGGAAACCGCCCGCCCACATGCGGTCGGATCGCCTGCACCACGAGATCCGGGGCAAAGACCCGGAGCCGGGCGGAGGATGCGCGCACGGCAAAGTGATCCGACCAAAAGGCCGTGAGCCGTTCCCGAAACGGCGAACCACCGCCAACGGCGCGCGCGAGATCGGCGCGCAGGTCGACAAAATACTGCCGCCGTAGCGCTCCTTGAGCGCTTTTCTGCGCCTCCTCCGCGCCGTCGACCTTTTGCCGCGCGCTCCGCCGCGCTTCGACGAAATCGCGGAGGAGCCGCGCCCGCTCCGGAAACGGCAGTCCCTCCGCCGCATCGGTCTCGGCGAGAGCGGCGAGCATAGCGTCCGGCCCGCCTTGAGAGCGGCCACGGGGGGACAGGCCGTAGCCCCACCGAATGTCAGCTAGATCGCGTTCCGTCAGCGCCATCGCGCGCCTCCTCAGACCGTCGCAGCGCCCTTTCAACGTCGAACGCGCACTCCTCCGGCGCAGCTATCTTCCCTTTCGGGCCTCAGTGCGGCACCCATATCGCGAACCAAGGAGATAGGCGATGGCTGAGACCGCATTCGATGCGTTGATGGCACATGACCGCGCGACGGGCGCCCTGCGCGAGGTGGCGGGCCTCCTGTCCTGGGACCAGGAGACCATGATGCCAAAGCGCGGTGCCACCCAACGCGCCGAGCAGGCCGCCGCCCTGGCCGCGACGATCCACGCCCGCGACACCGATCCGCGCCTCGGCGCGTGGCTCGAAGCGGCGGAAGCGTCGGAGCATGCGCCTGAGAGTGTCCGTGCACTGGCGCTTCTCCGGCGTCGCCACGACCGATCCCGGCGCTTGCCGGCCCGTCTGGTCGAGACGCTCGCCGCAAAGACCAGCGCTGCACAGGTGATCTGGGCCGATGCGCGGCGGCTGAATGCTCCGGCGGACTTCCTGCCCTCTCTCGCCGAGATCATCGATCTGAAACGCGAGGAAGCGCAGTGCCTCGCCAATGGCGGCAGCCTCTACGACGCGCTTCTCGACGACTTTGAGCAGGGCCTGACAATGACCAAGCTGAAGCCGATCTTTGCGGAGCTGCGAGCCGGACTCACGGCACTCCTCGCGCAGATTTTGCCCCGAACCGAGGGCCAAACGGCCGCGTTCTGCCCCGTTCCGGCGGCGGAGCAACTGGCGCTCGGCCCGCGCATCGCCGAGGCCTTCGGCTACGATCTCGCGGCCGGGCGGGTGGACCTCTCCGTCCATCCGTTTTGCTCCGGTTCCGGCGGGGATGTCCGCATCACCACCCGGATCGATCCCGAAGACCCGCTGACCTCGCTCTACTCGCTCATCCACGAAATGGGCCATGCGGTCTATGAGCAGCGCATCGATCCGGCGCTTCGAGGGACGCCGCTCGGCGTCTACGCCTCAATGGGCATCCACGAGAGCCAGTCCCGCCTCTTCGAGAACCAGATCGGGCGGTCGCGATCCTTTGCGGTGTGGCTCCATCGGGAGATGGAAGCCGCGTTCGGCCCCACCGGTCTCGACGGACCCGACGCCCTTTGGCGGTCGGCAAACCGGGTCACGCCGGGCTTCATTCGCACCGATGCAGACGAGCTCCACTACAATCTCCACATCCTGATGCGCACCGACCTCGAGCATGCGCTGATCGAGGGGGATCTCGATGTCGGCGATCTCGAAGCCGCCTGGAACGATCGCTTCGCCGGAGATTTCGGCCGGACCGTTCCCTCTCCCGCCGACGGTTTTCTACAGGATGTGCACTGGTCCGTCGGGATCTTCGGATACTTTCCGACCTACACCCTCGGAAACATCTATGCCGCCTGCCTCTGGGACGCTATTGAACAGCGCCTGCCGAGCCTCGATGCCGATCTCGCGTCGGGCAATCTCGCCCGCATCCTCGACTGGCTTGGCCGACATGTCCACCGACAGGGCGCCCGCCTGACCGCAGAGGCATTGATTGAGGCAGCAACGGGCAGTGGCCCAGACGCCGCTCCTCTGCTCAGCTATCTCGCCGGTAAGGCCAACACTCTCTATCCAGCCTGATTTCTTCCCCGGCGCCCGGGTGATGCGCCCCCCTCGCCGTTTGCGGCGGGGCCCCACCATCGCGCGGAGCGTGATGGTGGGGGGCATCTCTTGGCGCGCGGAAGCGCGCCGCATGTCCCTCAAGTGCCGGCATTGAAAAACCCGTAGATCCGCTCGGCCAGCTCGTCCGAGATCCCCTCCACCGCCTTCAGATCCTGGAGCCCGGCGCGGCTCACAGCTTTCGCGGATCCGAAATGGGCCAGAAGCGCCCGCTTTCGCGCCGGCCCGACGCCCGTGACCTCGTCGAGAGGGGTCGAAGTCACCGCCTTGGCTCGCTTCGCGCGATGCGCACCGATGGCAAAGCGGTGCACCTCGTCGCGCATCCGTTGCACAAAATAGAGCACCGGATCGCGATGCGGCAGCGCCTTTGGCGGCAGGCCGGGGCGATGGAACACCTCTTTGCCGGCATCCCGGTCGACGCCCTTGGCAACGCCCACGATCGCGACGTCCTCCACCCCCATTTCCGCCAGCGTGCCCTGAACGGCCGAGACTTGACCTGCCCCACCATCGATCAGCAGGAGATCCGGCCACTCCCCCGTCTCTCGATCCGGATCCTCCTTCTGAAGCCGGGCAAAGCGACGCTCCAACACCTCCCGCATCATCCCGAAATCATCCCCCGGTGCGATGTCCTTTGAGCGGATGTTGAATTTCCGATAGCCCGATTTCTGGAACCCGTCGGCCCCGGCGACCACCATCGCCCCCACGGCGTGCGCCCCTTGAATATGGGAGTTGTCGTAGACCTCGATCCGGTCCGGTGCGACCTCGAGATCGAAGGCATCGGCGAGGCCCCGGAGCAGTTTCGCTTGGCTTGCGCTCTCGGCCATCTTTCGGCCGAGGGCCTCGCGCGCGTTTCGCATCGCCCCCTCGACGAGCATCGCCTTCTCGCCGCGCTGCGGCACCAACACCTCGACCTTGCGCCCGAGCTTCTGAGCCAGCGCTGCCTCCAGCAGATCGGCATTGTCGACGGGATGGCTGAGGAGCAGGCGGCGCGGCGGCATCTTATTGTCGTAGAACTGGACCAGAAAGGCCTCGAGCATCTCGCCTGCTTCGGCGCCGGCGCCCGTGCGCGGAAAATAGGCCCGGTTCCCCCAGTTCTGGTGTGCGCGGATGAAAAAGACCTGCACGCAGGCCTGCCCCTCCGCCATGTGGAGCGCGACAACATCGGCCTCGTCCACGGTCTCGGGGTTGATCCCCTGGCTCGACTGCACATGGGTGAGCGCGCGGATCCGATCCCGAAGGGCTGCCGCCCGCTCATATTCCATCGCCTCGGAGGCCGCCGTCATTTCTTCGGCAAGCTGCGCCTGCACCTTGGTCGTCTTTCCTTCGAGAAACCGCATCGCGTCGGCCAGATCGCGGCCGTAGAGCTCCTCCGAGATCCGCCCGACGCAGGGCGCGCTGCACCGCTTGATTTGGTGCAGAAGACAGGGCCGCGTCCGGCTCTCGAACACAGAATCCGTGCAGGAGCGGAGCTGGAATGCCTTTTGAAGCTGATTGAGCGTCCGGTTCACCGCTCCAGCCGACGCGAACGGTCCGAAATAGCGGGACTTTCCCTTGGCCCCCCGGTGCTTTCGCACTTGCGGAAACGGATGGCCCGTATCGACTTCGATATTGGGAAAACTCTTGTCGTCGCGGAGGAGGACGTTGTAGCGGGGCTTGAGCTGCTTGATCAGGTTCTGCTCGAGGAGCAGCGCCTCGATCTCGGTTTCGGTCGACAGAAACATCATCGAGGCGGTCGCCTGGATCATCCGTGCGATCCGCGGGCTGTGCCCGGTCGGCTTGGCATAGGAGGCGACGCGCTTTTTGAGGCTCCTCGCCTTGCCGACATAGAGGACGGCCCCCTGCCGATCGAGCATCCGGTAGACGCCCGGCCCGCCCGACAGCTCTTTGAGGTAGGAATGCACGACCCGATGGCCCGTCACCGAGCCTGTGGCGCGACCCTCCTCATCAAATTCCGTCTGAACGTTTTGTGTCATTCAGATGACATTCCCGCTTGATCTGCATGACAATGCGACACCGCTGCCGCCATCCGGCGCACCAGTCTGTCCACGAGATCTGTGGATAACTCGGTGGATGAGCCGTGAGCGGTCGCGGTTTTCCGTTTAATTCTAATGATCCAGACACATTGCTCAATGATTGAGCTTGCCTCTAGGTCATTGTTTTCCAATGCGTTTTGAGGAGACACGTGCATCAGATTGAATTTGTTTGCAAATCCATGACAGGCCATAGCTCCGGCATGTCTTGGTGGACAACTCAACGCAGGCGAGCGGATTGTTGACGTTTCGCGCAATAGTTGATCGCGATAACCCTACTCCACCCCCAAAACATCAGGGGTTTGCCAGGCGAGGTGTTGCCCACCATCGATGCACAAAAGCTGCCCGGTGAGAGCAGGGCTGTCCAGGACAAATCCGAGAGCGGCCGTCATGTCGGCGAGGTTGGCCCCACGGCCGAGCACTGTCGCGGCGCGCTGGGATGCGAAATGGTCCGCGCTCTGCCGCGCGCCCTGCAGTGTCGGCCCAGGCCCGATGGCGTTGACGCGGATGTCGGGGGCCAGCGCTTGCGCCGCCGTCTGTGTGAACGCCCAGAGCCCCATTTTGGCGAGCGTGTAGGTCATAAATTCGGGCGTCAGCTTCCGGACACGTTGGTCGATCATGTTGACGACCACACCTGAGGCAACAGGCTCTCCGGCTGCATCCCGAGCGCCCTTCGGGCACTGCGCTGCGAACGCCTGGGTCAGGAACACGGGCGCTTTGAGATTGGACCGGTGATGACGCTCCCAACTCTCGAGGGTCAGGGTTTCGATGGTGTCATGCTCGAAGATCGAGGCGTTGTTGATCAGGATGTCGAGCGGTCGGCCGAGCGCGTCCGCCGCATCCGGGATCAGCCCTGCGACAGTCGCATCGTCGAGAAGATCGGCACCGAGCGCCACGGCCATTCGCCCGCTCGCCCGGATCTCCTCGGCCAGAGCCTCGGCCGGCGCGGCGCTCGAGGCATAGTGGATCGCCACGTCGTGGCCCCTGCCTGCCAGTGCCAGCGCCAGGGCGCGGCCGACGCGCTTGGCGCCTCCAGTGACGAGTGCTGCGCCCATCGGCGGCCCCTCCCCAAGTTAGAACAGTGTCGAGATGTAGGCTGCGTAGATCACGAGGAACCCGGCTCCGACGAACCGGCCGAGCGTCCACTTGAGAAACACAAACGGGATGAGGACCAGCGACGCGGCCGCCATCACCCAGAGATCGTAGACAAGAAACGCCGGATCGACGTCGAGCGGGCCGAAAAACGACGCCACGCCCATGATCGCCAGCAGATTGAACATGTTGGAGCCGATCACGTTGCCGATGACCACATCGGCTTGGCGTCGGAGCGCTGCCATCACAGTTGTGGCAAGCTCCGGCAGCGACGTCCCGACAGCGACGAGCGTGAGGCCGATCACTGCATCCGAGACGCCGAGCCTCTCAGCGATCGCCGTTGCCCCAACGATCAGCAGGTTGGCCCCGATGGGAAGACCGATGAGACCAGCGCCAAGGAAAGCGCCGATTTTCCAGGCGGGCATGTTCGGGTCGCCGTCGTCCAGATCCTCGGCGCTGATCCGCGCGCGACCGGCCGCGCGCGCCGCGCTGACCAGCATCGCGGTCAGGAGGCCGAGCAACAGGATCCCCTGCCAGAACCCGAACGGTCCGATGAAGCAGAGACCGATGAAGACGGCCGTCGCGACGATCATCTGAACATAGCTCCGCCGCGTGTCGCACTCCGCCGTTGCGATCGGCGCGAGGAGCGCGGGGAGGCCCATCACCAGCCACACATTGGCAATGTTCGAGCCGATCACATTCCCGAACGCGATGCCCGGCACACCGGAAAGCGCCGCCTTGATCGCGATCAGCAGCTCAGGGGCCGAGGTCCCGAAGGCGACGACAGTCAGGCTGACGATCAGCGCCGGTATCCCTAGGCGGAGCGAGAGAGAGACCGCCCCCCGAACCAGAAAATCCCCCGCGAAAACAAGAAGTACAAGCCCTGCGGCGGAAGTCAGAAGGTCGAGCACAAGGTACCCCGGGGGTCAAATCGCGTGGGGGGCAGTTAAGTCCCTTTGCGGCATGGACAACCCCCGTCGCCAAGAAGGAAGGCCCCGCAGTCCGGACACTTCTCCCCCGCGCGTCGCAGCGCCGGCGGCTTGCGCCGCTTGGGCCGTGTCAGTTTTCCGAACATGCCAAGGACCATCACGGCAATCAGAAAGAGGGTGACGGCCTTGACGATCAAAGCCCGTACCGCGCCCAGTGTGCCCGCATCTCGAGCGTGGATATCATGCCGTCGGCGAGCTCCACGCCTCCGAGGCGCGACCAAAGTCCGCGCCGCGGGCGGCTGACCGAGAACCGCGTCTTCGGCCCGAATTTCTGCTTCATCACGGGAACGAGATGGCCGATCCCGTCCGCGAGGCCGGTCGCCACGGCAGCCTCACCGACGAAAATGTCGCCCGTAAAGAGATCGCCATCGCCGAGCCGCGCCCCGCGGCGCGATTTCACCTGATGGATGAAGTTCTTGTGGATCGTCGCCTGAAGATCCTTCAGCCGCTCGATGTCGCGAGGACGTTCAGGACGGAAGGGGTCGAGCATGCTCTTGTCCTCGCCCGCGGTGTAGACGCGACGCTCGATCCCCCAGCGCTCAATCAGTTGATCGAGACCGAATCCTGCCGAGATCACGCCAATCGAGCCGAGGATGGAGTTGGCATCGACATAGATCTCATCGGCCGCCGTCGCCAGCCAATAGCCCCCGGAGGCGGCCACATCCTCGCAGAAGGCGTAGACCGGCACCTTCTCCTCCTCGGCGAGGCGGCGGATGCGGGCTGTGATCAGCGCCGATTGCGCGGGTGACCCGCCGGGGGAGTTGATGGCGAGCGCCACGGCCTTCGGCTTGCCGCGTGTGAACGCCCGCTCAACAAGGGGCGCCAGCTCCTTGTCAGAGAGGGATGCACCGCCGAGACGGCCGCCACCACCGATGACCCCCTCGAGACGGAGGACGGTGACGAGCGGCTGATCGCTCCAAAGACGCGAGATCCTGAACATGGCAGAGCACATAGGTCGGACGCCCGTCCGGCACAACGGTGGCGCAAAAGGAACTTGACCGAAGCGGCACAGTCGCCTCCCCTCATGCACATGACAACGCCACCGCCCCTGACCGGCCTCCGCGTGCTGGAGCTCGCCCGGATCCTCGCCGGCCCCTGGATCTGCCAGACGCTCGCCGATCTCGGCGCAACCGTGATCAAGGTGGAGGGGCCGAAGGGCGACGACACCCGCAGTTGGGGCCCGCCCTTCCACGAGGACGGCACGGCGACCTACTTCCATTGCGCGAACCGAGGCAAACGCTCGATTGCGCTCGACTTTCGCGACCCGGACGATCTGGCGCTCGTACAGCGCCTTGCAGCAGACGCCGATGTGGTGGTGGAGAACTTCAAGACCGGTGGGCTCGCGAAGTTCGGTCTCGACTACGAGAGCCTCGCGGCGGCCAATCCGCGGCTGGTCTACTGCTCCGTGACGGGGTTCGGACAAACCGGGCCGGCCCGCCATCTGCCGGGATACGACTTCATCATCCAGGCCATGTCGGGGGTGATGGATGTGACGGGCGATCCGGACGGGCCGCCGATGAAGACCGGCACAGCCCTCGCGGACCTTTTCACCGCCATGTACGGGATCGTCGCGATCGAGGCAGCGCTTCTTCAGCGCGAGACGACGGGGCGCGGGCGTTGGATCGACATGGCGCTCCTCGATTCGATGATGGCCGCGCTCGCCAATCAGGCGAGCGGCTACCTGATCACCGGCGCCGTGCCGACCCGGCTCGGCAACACGCACCCATCGATTGTGCCTTATCAGGAGTTTCGGGCGAGCGACGGCCCCTTGGTGATCGCGTGCGGCAATGACGGGCAGTTTGCGGCCCTCTGCACGGCCTTCGGCACCGACTGGCACGAGGATGCACGGTTCGCCACAAACCCCGCGCGCCTCGCCCACCGCGCCGAGATCGTTGCCCGCGTCCAGGCAGAGGTCGACGGCCACACGCGGGACGCGCTCCTTGAGATGATGGAGACGGCGGGGATCCCCGCAGGGCCCGTCAACACGCTGGCGGAGGCCTACGCGATGCCGCAGGCCGTCGCGAGAGGCCTGGCCCAGGACATGGGCTCCAGCCGGACGGCCGCCTGTCCGATCCGCTTTGCCGACGGCCCGCTTGCGGCGGCCGAGGCGCCACCCGCGCTCGACGCGCATGGCGCGGCAGTGCGGGCGCGAGGCTGGGATGTATGACACACTCGGGCGGAGATCCGGCTGACGGCCCGGACCCGCCGGGCCTCCGGCGCGTCACCCCCGCGGCCGCGGCGCCCCGCACGCTCTGCACCGATTGCGGCCTCTCGAGGACCGAGAACGCAAAGTCCTGCGGGCGCGCCTGCCAGTTCATCCGCCCCGACTACCCCACGCTCGAAACCCATGTGCACGGCCGCGCCCGCGGCGCCGGCGACGAGCTTTTCTTCGGGCCGTTTCTCGAGATGCGCCGCGCGCGGCTGACGCCCTCCGCCCCTGGCGCGCAGTGGAGCGGGATCACGACCGAGCTCGCCGCGACCCTCCTGCGGGAGGGTGCAGTCGATGCGGTTCTTGCCATGGCGCCGGCCCGGGGCGAGCGGTGGCGCCCGGAGCCTGTGATCATCACCGACGCGGCCGCGATGGCCGCCTGCCGGGGCATGCGCATGGGCTACGCGCCGCTCCTCTCGCTGATGGCCCCCGCTCGGGCGGCAGGCCACCGGAAGATCGCCGTCGTCGCCATTCCCTGTCAGACCTATGCGCTCCGCGCGCTCGAGGCGGAATGGGGCTTCGACGAGATCTCGATCATCGGCACGCCCTGTTCCGACAACACTACGACGGAAAACTTCCTGGGCTTTCTCGGCCGCCTCACGGACAGGCCCGAAACAGTCACCTATCTTGAGTTCCGCGCCGATTACCGCGTTGAGATCCGGTTCGAGGGCGGCCGGGTGGAGGAGATCCCGTTCCTCAGCCTGCCCCTCTCAGACCTGCCACAAGACTTCTGGCCGCTGACCTGCCGGACCTGTGTCGACTACACCAACGCGCTCGCCGACATCACGGTCGGCTATATGGGGGGCGAGGGCGATCAATGGCTCATCGTGCGCAACACCCGCGGCCGGGCGATACTTGAGCGCCTCGAGGAGCGGCTCGAGAGCCGGCCCCTCCGGAGCCGCGGCGACCGGACGGCGGCCGTCCAGGGCTTTGTAGCCAACACCCGTGCGGCGGCCGGCGGGCTGCCGCTCCGCCGGATGCCGCGCTGGCTCCGGCCGATCGTGTCCTGGGCCCAGCCCCGCTTCGGACCGCGCGGTCTCGAGTTTGCGCGGGCGCGTCTCGAGATGAAAGCGGCCGAAACGATCCTGCACCTCCGGCGCGCGGCACCCAAGAGAATGAAGTGGATGATCCCACCCCATGTTTGGCGCCTGGCTGAGCCCTATGGCGTGGTCCCCGAGGCCACGGAGCGCCCCGCCCAGCCGGGCGAGTGAGACCTCGCACCTGCGCAGACGGCAACGCATCGACCCAGGGTGCAGGACTTACGGCCACGAGATGGAGGTTGCCGCAAGGGCGTTGGCTGAGAGGAGAACGTTTGGGCATCGGTCGGATTGGGGTGCCACGCGCCGCCAATCCTTGAGCCTGCCGGGCGCGATGTCGAGCCGAGTGCGCCGTTTCGTGGTTCACACTCGTCTTGCGCGCTGCTTGCGACCGGGGACACACGCCCGGATCCCTTTGTCTTGAAGCGCGTCTCTGAACCGATCGGCGCGGTCGCCGAGCCGCCAACCGACATCCGGCAGGCCGCGCGGCAATGCCCGTGCACCTATGTCGTCGCCGACCGGACCGGCTGCGACGAAGAGGGCAAGAGGCCGACCCTGGCCATCGCAACTCGCCTGGAGCGTGGGGCTCATTCCACCCCGGTCCGCCGTCCACGCCCTCCTTGTTTCACGGCCAAGCCCGTCGCTGTTCGATGGGCCTCGAGACAGGTCGCGTCGATCGTCACCGTCTTCTCTTCGCCGCGCTCGCCAGCCAGACCCGCCATCGTCCAGGCGAAACCGCCCTCTTCGCGGTATCTCTCCAACCGGTGGCGTTCAACCGCTCGCGTCCAACGGGTGGAGGGCGTCTTCCGCGGGCCGTGGGCGTTCGGCGGGTTGCGCCACCGCAAGCCATTGCGCTTGACGGAGACAATCCCACTCAGCGGGGCTGTAGTCAACGCGGGGCGTGCCGTGGGTTTTGAGAGAAGGTCTCAAGACGCGCGATCCGCGCATCCGTCAGCCAGAGAAGATCAGTCCTGTTCACCGCTCATTTCTTCGAGCCTTGGACCACGCCACCGACCGCACATCAATGAGGGCTGATCTTAGGCGTCGCCGCGGAGGGTTTGCGGCTCGTGCCGCGGATGGGAGTGCAGGTCTGGCGCGGGGTTCGGTCGTTTTTGGAGCGCATGCAGTTCGGCAGCGGAGACAGGGAGCGCGTCCGCTGCCGAGGTCCCGGGAGCGCGGCCCTAGGCGGCCTCGAACGCGAGGCGGGCGGCGGCCGCGATCTTCGGGGGAAGCCCGGCGCGGGAGCCGAAGATGGCGTCGGTCGAGGCGTTCACGGGCAGCAGCCGCTCCATCACGCTCTGATAGAGCCAGCACTGATGGATGTAGACTTGGCGAGCAGGCGCGCCATCGGCAAGCCGCACCGGCTTCATCGTTCGCGCGTACCCGTCGGCATTGGCGGGCGCGCCCGGCCCGTAACAGGCCCAAAGCGGCGCTGTCAGTTTGACGGCGTTCACATAGGAGAGCTGGGTCGGGGCGCCGCCATACCATTCGTGCAGGAGGGCCAGAACGCCGTGGAGGCCCGACTTTCCGGAAGAGCGTCCGACGATCAGAGCACGCCCATCGACGCCGAAATAGGCGCAGATCCGGCGAAGCTCATGCGGCGTGAACCACCAGGCGCCGAAATCGCCCGGGTTCTCGCCCGCCCCAACCGGCTTGTAGAACCGCAGAAGGACAGTGCCTTTGGGCAGGGTCTTGACGTGCAGATGGGAGATCCCGCCCCCTCTGTGTCCCGAGCCTGAGAAGCCGAGCGCCGCCAGTTTGACCTCGCGGGTCGGCTGTCCTCCCGGATAGTCAGCGTCGTTTGCAGCCATTGATACACCTCCGATACGCACACGCCTTCAGGGTCATCCCATTGTCGCCTCAGATCAAGCCCATCGGCAGTGTTGCGGTTAGCGCAACGGTCTCTCCCGTTCCGACGGTGGTTCCCTTCGGGCCGTGCGTCCCTATCCTTAGGTCACCTGCCAGAGGAGAGCCCCATGAGCTGGAACCCGTCCCTCGATCCCACTTGCCCGAAGCCCGAGGATGTCGACGCGATCGAGACGCTGATCATTCCCCGCGCCCGCGACATCGGCGCCTTTGAGGTGCGGCGCGCGCTGCCATCCCCCAAGCGGCAAATGGTCGGGCCCTTCATCTTTTTCGACCAAATGGGACCGGTGGAGTTTCTGACCGATCAGGGCATGGACGTGCGACCGCACCCGCATATCGGGCTTGGCACCGTAACCTACCTGTTTCAGGGCTCGATCTATCACCGCGACAGCCTTGGCACCTCGATGGAGATCTCGCCGGGCGCCGTCAATTGGATGGTGGCAGGCCACGGGATCACGCATTCCGAGCGGACGGCTGTGGAGCAGCGGGCCCTCTCGAACCGGTCGCTCTTCGGGATCCAGACCTGGCTTGCGCTTCCCGATGAGCACGAGGACGTCAATCCGGCCTTCCACCATCATCCGAAGTCGGAGCTGCCGATGATCGAAGGCGAGGGCAAGGAAGTCCGCCTGATCCTCGGCCACGCCTATGGCGAGACCGCGCCTGTGCCTGTGTTCTCGGACATGTTTTACGCCGACGCCCTGCTCCAACCCGGCATGGGGTTGCCGCTTCCGGACGATCACGAGGATCGGGGCGTCTATGTGGTGGAGGGCAGTGTCGAGGTCGGGGGCCAAAGCTTCGGCGCGGGGCAAATGATGGTGTTCCGACCGGGCGACAGGCTCTCGCTCCATGCAGGGGGCGCAGGCGCGCGACTGATTCTCCTCGGCGGGGAGACGTTCAAGGGCCCCCGCTACATCTGGTGGAACTTTGTCGCCTCGAGCCGGGAGCGGATCGAGGAGGCCAAAGACGCGTGGCGGAAGGGCGATTGGGAGAACGGTCGGTTCTCGCTTCCGGTGGACGACACGAGCGAGTTCATCCCGCTCCCCGATCGCTGAACGCACCACCGCCGAGGACGTTGGACGGTCGACCAAGGTGTCCTCCCGGGGGCGCCGTTTGCAGGCCCTCACGCGTCTTCAGGCGGCCCAGTGCACCGACCATCTCTGCGCGTTGCAGCTCTCCATGCACGTATCGCGAGCACGCTGCGTTGCGTCATAGACACCGGCCTGTCGGAGGCGCGGCGGGATGGCTCAGACTGCTTGCCTCCCCTCCGTGCGCCACCCATAGTCCCGCGTCGGGAGGGGTGCGTGGTGTTGCGGCAGACGGACGATCTTGGGCGTTTGATCCTGCGCGTGGCCTTGCGCGACCGCCGTGCGTTTGAGCGGATTTACGCCGCCACAAGTCCGAGGCTCTTTGCCGTGACGCTTAAAATCGCACGCGATCCGTCTGAGGCGGAAGACATTCTCCACGAGGCATATGTCCGGATTTGGCATCGCGCGGCGAGTTACGCCCCCCAGTCGGGCAGTGCGATGGGCTGGCTCGTCACACAGACCCGCAACCTCGCCATCGACATCGTGCGGGCCGAGCCGCGCGCCCTTGGCGATCCCGGCCCGACCCATGTCGGCGCGGCTGAGAACGGGCTCAACGGCGGCACGGAGAGGGAGCTGATCGAGCGTTGTCTGGCCTCGCTCGACGACGACAAAGCGCGGGCGCTGCGCGATGCCTACATCCTAGGGTGGAGCTACAAGGATCTCGCGGATCGCCACCGCACGCCCATCAACACCATGCGAACCTGGCTGCGAGGCAGCCTTGTGGCGCTCAAGCGGTGTCTTGAGACATGACGCCGGTCCCGCTCAATCCCGCGGATGCAGATGAGCTTTTGGCGGCGGAGTACGCCCTTGGCGTGCTCTCCGATCAGGAGCGCGCGCGCGCGAGCCTCAGAGTGGCCGCAGAGCCCGATTTTGCGGAACGGGTGACCGTCTGGCAGGACCGCCTTGCACCACTCGCCGAGCGCATCACGCCGGTCACACCGCCCAGGCGCGTCAAGGAGATGGTTGACCTCACGCTCTTTCGCGAGCTGCCGCCCCGCCTCCACATCGGCCGCTGGCTGTGGCGGGGCGTCCTCGTTGCGACTGTCGGCGCGCTTGCTCTCGCGCTCCTGTTCCTTCTGCCGGGAACCTGAAAAGGCCCAATGCATTGCTTCCAACATTTGGACCCCTCTGTGTCTCGCGGCGATGATTTCGTCTGGGTCGGCGCGCCAGGTGGAGGGTTTGCGTCGGTCTCGTCGTGGTCGTTGATGACGCGGTTCATCGCGGCTTGCAGATCGACGACTGACTTGAAA
>JBCCWM010000023.1:0-20625 GCA_039193505.1 Pseudomonadota bacterium
CATGAGGCCGCCGTGTGGATCCCGCTCTACCATGAGCCGATGCGGATTGCGCAGACTGCCAACATGGCGCCGATCACGCCGCACAACATCTATGGCTGCGGGCTCTACAAGGGTCTCGACTTCCAGTTCCTGAACTGAGCTTGGCGGGGGGCCTTGCCCCCCGCCACCCGAGGGGGACGCCCATGAACTTGCCTTATGCGTCCGGCAAAGGGACGGGTGCCAGAGGGTGGCACCGCGCGTGCCTGCCGCCCGCTTTGACGTCTGCGCGCTGGCCCACCCGCAGAGGTTTCGGCAGGTCTGTCCGAAGGCTCGTCGGTGGCAGGCTGAGCAGGCCCGGGCCCGTCAGGCCGCCGGCATCCGACGTCACAATGCGCTTGACTGTGGCGCTCGGCCGCGCCGGCGTCCTGGCGGGAGGGCCACGCGACCGCTCGGGGATGGGCGGGCGCTTTACGTGCGTAGGTGGGGTCGGGCTGTGAGCCATCCTCTTCTAGAGGTCGAGAATCTGGCGGTCACCTTCCGCGGTGAGGAAGGGCAAGTGCGTGCGGTGGACGGGATCTCGTTCCGGGCGCATGCGCAGCGCACGCTCGCGATTGTGGGCGAGTCCGGGTGCGGCAAATCAGTGACCTCGCTCGCCATCATGGGGCTTCTCGCGCCCGGGTCTCGGGCAGAGGGGCGCATTCTCTTCCGGGGCGACGACCTTTTGGCGATGCCGGCATCGACGCGACGGGCGCTCCGCGGGCGTGACATCGCGATGATCTTTCAGGAGCCGATGACCTGCCTCAACCCTGTCCACCGGATTGGAGACCAGATCGTCGAGGGGCTTGTGCATCGCGGCACCCCGCGCGCTGAGGCGCGACAGCGGGCCCTCGAGATGGTGCGGCGCGTCAAGATCCCCGCGCCCGAGAGCCGGATGGACGCCTTTCCCCACCAGCTCTCCGGCGGCATGCGCCAGCGTGTGATGATCGCGATGGTGCTCGCCGGTGACCCCGCGCTCGTGATCGCGGATGAGCCGACGACAGCGCTCGACGTGACGATCCAGGCGCAGATCCTCGATCTTATGGGCGAGCTCCGCGAGGGCTTCGGGATGGGGATGATCCTGATCACCCACGATCTCGGTGTGGTGGCCGAGACGGCCGACGACGTGGTGATCATGTATGCCGGGCGGATCGTGGAGGCGGGGCCGGTCGCGGGCATCTTCGCCGATCCGCAGCATCCTTACACGTTGGGCCTTCTGGCCTCGGTCCCCCGCCTCGACGAGAGCCACGACCGGCTGCCGACCATCGAGGGTTCGGTCCCGCCGCCGACGGCGATGCCGCCGGGCTGCCGCTTTGCGCCACGCTGCCCGCTTGCCGATGCGCGGTGCCGGACCGAGGTTCCGCCTGCGCTCGATTTCGGCGACGGCCACAGCGTCGCCTGCTGGCGCGCCCCGCTCGACGCGCTCGAGGCTGCGGAATGAGACCGCCGCCGCTCCTGGAGATCGAGGGTCTCACCAAGCATTTTCCGATCCGCAAAGGCCTGATCTTCTCGCGGACTGTGGGCAACGTGCGGGCCGTCGACGGTGTCTCCTTCCATCTGGCCGCTGGCGAGACGCTGGCGCTCGTGGGCGAATCGGGCTGCGGGAAGTCGACAACGGGGCGCCTCGCCCTTCGCCTCCTCGAGCCGACCGGTGGGCGGATCGTCTTTGAGGGCCAGGACATCACGCAGTTCGGCCCGCAACTGATGCGCCCGCTCAGGCGGCGGATGCAGATCGTCTTCCAAGACCCCTTCGCCTCGCTTCATCCGCGCCTCACCGTGGGGGAGATCCTGGCCGAGCCGCTGGTCCTCCACGGGCTTGCCTCGGGCAAAGCGCTGGC
Organism: Pseudomonadota bacterium; assembly: GCA_039193505.1. Taxonomy (GTDB): domain Bacteria; phylum Pseudomonadota; class Alphaproteobacteria; order Rhodobacterales; family Rhodobacteraceae; genus Algicella. Next base: position 1,854 of record JBCCWM010000023.1, read on the forward strand.
CGCGCGGGTGCGCGATCTCTTGGAGCGGGTGGGCCTCCGCGGCACCCATGCGGCCCGCTACCCGCACGAGTTCTCGGGCGGACAGCGGCAGCGGATCGGGGTTGCGCGCGCGATCTCGACCAACCCAGCGCTGATTGTCTGCGACGAGCCCGTCTCCGCGCTCGATGTCTCGATCCAGGCGCAGGTCGTGAACCTGCTACAAGATCTGCAGGCTGAGTTCCGGCTCTCCTACCTGTTCATCGCCCATGACCTCGCGGTGGTGAAGCACATCGCCGACCGGATTGCAGTGATGTATCTCGGGCGGCTCGTCGAGGTCGCGGACAAGACGACGCTCTACCAGAACCCGCGCCACCCCTACACCCAGGCGCTCCTTTCCGCGGTCCCGAGGCCCGATCCGGTCAAGCGTCAGCGCGCGGTCCTGACCGGCGATGTCCCGAGCCCCGCCGCGCCGCCGCCTGGCTGCGCCTTCCACCCCCGGTGCCCGTTCGCGGCGGAGCGGTGCAAGCTGGAAGCGCCGGCGCTCCGCCAGGTTGCCGGGCGCGAGGTGGCCTGCCATCGGGCGGAGGAGATCCCGGAGATGTCAAACCTCCTTTCGGCCAAGATCGACGACGGGGCCCGCCGCCGCAGGCTCAAGATCCTCACGCACGTCGCCAAGGACCCGACATGCGCCGCCTGATCCGCGCACGCCATGTGATCGCCTTTCAGAACGGCGGTCATGTGCATCTCCGAGATGGCGTCGTGGTGACCGAGGACGACCGTATCCTGTTTGTGGGCAAGTCCTTCGCGGGTGAGGTCGATTCGACCCACAGCGCCGGCATCGTGACGCCCGGCTTCATCAACACGCATGCCCACCTCTCCGAGAGCCCGCTCGACAAGAGCTTCGTCGAGGACCGGGGACCGCGGCAGTTCTACCTGTCGGGCCTCTTTGAGTTTCTGCCCGCGCGGGAGTGGGCGATGGACGAGGCGGCGCGGGCGGCCTGCATCGCCTTCTCTGTCCCCGAACTCCTCAAAACCGGCACGACCACGGTGATGGAGATCGGCGGGCACGGGGAGCTTGTGATCGAGACCGCCGTCCGGCACGGGCTGCGCGCTTATGTCGGCCAGAGCTTCCGCTCGGGCCGGTGGTTCACCGATGATGGGCGGACGGTGCGCTACGAGTGGTTCGAAGATGACGGCGCGGCCGCGTTTGAGCGTGCGCTCGCCTTCTCGGTGGCGCATGAGGGGAGCCATGGGGATCTGATCCGCACGTTCCTCACCCCCTCGCAGGTCGACACCGTGTCGGAGGCGATGCTCAAGAAGGCCCGCGCGGCAGCCAGCGATCTCGGTCTGCCGCTCGCCCTCCACACGTCGCAATCCGTGCCGGAGTTCCAAGAGATGACGCGCCGCCACGGGCTGACACCGATCGAGTGGCTGGGGCGGATCGGCTTTCTCGGGCCCGATGTCATCCTCGGGCACGCGATCATCCCCGGAGGCTCGAGCTGGGCCAATTACGCCGCTGACGATGTCGGCATCCTGGCCGACACTGGAACCAATGTCGCACATGCCGTCTGGGTCTTCGCCCGGCGCGGCATCGCGATGGAGAGTTTCGCGCGCTACCGCGCACGCGGCGTGAACATGACGCTCGCCACCGACACCTGCCCACAGAGCATGATCGAGGCGCTCCGCTGGACCGCCGTCCTCTCAAAAGTGGTGGACCGCCAGACCGAGGTCGGGACGGCGGCCGATGTCTTCGAGGCGGCCACACTCGGCGGCGCCCGGGCCCTCGGGAGGGAGGATCTCGGCCGGATTGCGCCGGGGGCGAAGGCAGATCTCCTGCTCTGGCGGGGGGACAGCCTGACCATGGCGCCCGTCCGCGATCCTGTGCGCAACATCGTCTACTCGGCCCAAGCCGAGGATCTCGACACGGTGATCGTCAACGGGCGGATTGCGGTCGAGGGCGGTCAGGTGCCGGGCGTCGACGAGGCGGCGCTCGCGGCCGATCTCCAGGCGGCGGCGGAGCGGATGTGGGCAAACGTCTCCGCCGGCGACTGGGCGGACCGGTCGATCGACGCCCTCTCTCCCGAAAGCCTGCCCGAATTCCGGGGGGCGTGAGACGCCGACGGCTGCGCGATGTGTGCTCAGAGGGCGTTGGGCGCGCCGGCGCAGACGAGTTCGATCTGGAACTCACTCGGGAATGTGCCGTAGGTTTCTCACACAGACCCCATCCAGGAGAGCATGCCGATGACTTACGCAACAGCGAAGACGCTGGACGCCGATCTCATCCCGGTCATCGACATCACAGCACTCCGCGCCGGGGACAGCGTCGAGGTTGCGTCAGCACTTCACAGCGCGAGCCAAGGCCTCGGGTTCATCTACATCACCGGCCACGGCATTCCCGAGGCCAAGATCGACGCGGCGCGGAGCGCGGCCTTTGCGTTCTTTCGGGCTGACGACGCGGAGAAGGAGACGGTCCGCGTCTCGAAGAGCCACCGTGGATGGCTGAGCCAAGGCGGGGCGAAGATGCAGGACGACGCCAAAGCGGACCTCAAAGAGAGCTTTATCTGGGGCTGGCAGGCTGCAGACGGCGCCCCTGCAGACGACCACCCCCTCCGCGGCGAGAACCGGTGGCCCGCCTTTCTGCCCGGGCTCGAGACCGCCGCGATGGACTACTTCGTGGCCGCCCACGAGGTCGCGCACCACTTGATGCGAGGCTTCGCGCTCGGCCTGTCTCTGCCGCCGGACTTTTTCTTGAGGAGCACGGACAAGCCCTTGTCCCGCGCGTCTTTCGTTTACTACCCGGCACAATCGGCCGATATGGGCGCGGATCAGTTCGGTGTCGGCCCGCACACGGATTTCGGTGTGCTGACAGTGCTCTGCCAGGACGATGTGGGCGGGCTGCAGGTTCAGACCGTCGACGGGGACTGGGTTCAGGCGCCACCGATCCCGGGCTCACTGATCGTGAATGTGGCCGACCTCCTCGCGCGGTGGACGGCGGGGGCCTACAAATCCACCCCGCACCGAGTGGTGAACAGCTCGGGGCGGGAGCGTTTGTCGCTGGTCCTCGCCTACGATCCGAACCCCGACACGATGATCGACCCGGGCGAGGTCTTCGGGCGCGCGGTCGAGGGTGCTGAGGCGCCGATCACCTGCGGCGACTACCTGACCTGGCGGTTCGGCAAGGCCTTCAGCTACCGGAAGGCCTGAGGGTCCTCTGGCACACCTGTCATGTAGATCATGTCGCCGGCTCGGACATCTGCTCGGGCGATGACAGAGGTGACCATGCCGGGATGCGGAAAGCAGAGCGTTCGGGGCGGTGTCGCCTGGTCCTCCATCGAATAGAGCAACGCCGCGGGTTGTCCGGCTTTGATCAGGTCGCCCGGATCCACGAGCGGCACAACGGCTCCGCTGACGGGGGCGACGACGGCGCGCTCCGCCCCGAACGCAAGGTGAACGAAGGTGGTCTCAGCCGCGGGCTGGACGTCCGACGGTGCGCTGAGCGTGCCGAACCACGCCAGCACGCGGTAGACTGCGGCGCGGGTGGTTGCAATCGCCTGCCGGTCCAGTGTCGCCCCGCCGCCAACCTCGCAGGCGATCGCCGGAACGCGATTGCGCTCACACGCGCCGAGAAGCGAGCCCGCAGAGAGCGGCGCGTCCACCACAAGGGTCACGGACAGCCCGAACGCCCGAGCCGCGTCGCGCTTTGCCTGCATCGCAGGGCTCTGGCGGCGGTAGACGAAGGCGCTCGGCACATAGCGCGCGGTCGTGCCCCCAGAGTGAAGGTCGAGGACAAGATCGACCTGCCGGAGCAGATCCTCCTCGAGGTAGTGCGCCAGCCGTTGCGTCGGCGATCCATGCGGAGCACCGGGAAAGACGCGGTTGAGGTTCTCCCCGTCGAGGGGCGAGACCCTGCAGGTGTCGCGGCAGGCCGGGAGATTGAGCTGCGGCATCACGATCACACGGCCTGCGATGTCGAGCGTTGGGAGCTCCGCGATGAGCTGCCGCGCCGCAAGGATCCCCGCAAACTCATCGCCGTGAACGCCGGCTGTGATGAGAACCGTGGGACCGCTGCCGCCCTTCACAACGGTGATGGGGGTCGGGATGACCGAGTGTGCGTGGCGGTGATCGGAGTGGATCAGCGGCACCACCCCGTGCCGCGTTCCGTCTGCGCTGAGATCAATCGAGGGGACCGGCATCACACGCCGAGAGTGGCATAGACCATGTCCATATCCGCACGGGTCCCGAGCGTCATTCGGATCGCCGGCGCACCGCCGAACTCCGGCAGAAGCCTGACGAGGATGTTCTCGCGTCTCAGCGCCTGGACAGCCTTCGGCACGGCGTCTGGTGGGAGACGGCCTGCCCTGATGAGGAGAAAGTTCGCCTGGCTCGGCGCGACGTCCCACCCGGCGCGGGAGAGGCGCGTGGTTGCTTCCGCACGGATGCCACGCACCTCAGACACCACTTGGGCCAGGTGATCCGGGTCATCGAGGGCCGCGAGGGCGCCCGCAAGAGACGGCCGGGGGATCGGGAAGGAGGGGATGAGACGCTTGACGACGCGGATCATGTCCGCATGCCCCGCGGCCCACCCCACCCGAAGACCTGCGAGACCGTAGGCCTTGGAGAATGTTCGAAAGGTCAGTGTGTTCCGGCTGCTGCGGGCGAGGTCCAGCCCGCCGTCGCCGTAGTTCGAGAACTCGATATAGGCCTCGTCGAGGATCAGGAGCACATCGGGCCGCAGCGCCGCATGGATCCGGGCAATCGCCTCTTCGGGGATAAGACGCCCGGTCGGATTGCCCGGATTGTCGATCAGCACGATCCGCGTTTCGGGCGTCAGCGCCTCGAGGATGGCCGCGACTGGATCGCCCTCGCGTTCGACTGTGATCCGGCGCGCCTCGCAGGTGAGTGTGTAGTTGCGGAACTTCTGAAAGCCGTCCTTAAAATAGATCACCTCGCTGCCCGGTCCCGCGAACGCCATCATCGCCAGCGGCAGAAGGAGCTCCCCGCCGCCGACGGAGACCACCTGCTCCGCCTCGAAGCCGAAGCGCGCGCCGAGCGCTTGGTTGAGGGAGTGCGCCTCCGCGATCGGATAATGGTTCAGCGCCATCTCGGCCGGATCCTGGCGCAGCGCCTCATAGACTGCCGGTGACGGTCCGAACCGGCTCTCATTGGTGTTGAGGAGGATGGCGCCCTCGGGGAGGTCGGTCATCGCGGCGAGGGGAAACTCCGGGATCTCCGCGATGCTGGGGCGGGGCACGGGGCCGGTCACCGCTCGAGCCTCGCGAAGAGGCGCGAAAGGCTGAAGCAAATCATGAAGTAGAAGGCCGCGCAGGTGAGCCAGGCTTCGAAAATCATCCGGGTGGAGGCCACCAGCTCAAGCGTTTTGAACGTCAGCTCCTGAACCGAGATCAGCGAGACGATGGAGCTGTCCTTGACGAGGGAAATGAACTGGTTCGCGAGGGGCGGCACAACTTTCTTCATCGCCTGCGGCAGGACGATGTAGCGCATCTCCTGCCAGTGGGTCATGCCGATGGAGCGCGCCGCCTCGCGCTGGCCCCGCTCGATCGACTGGATCCCGGCCCGGACGATCTCGCCCACAAACGCGCTCTCGAATAGGGCAAGAACGACGGTCCCTGCCACAAGCTGCGGAAAGAGCCGCATGTTCCCGAAGAAGAACTCCCAGACGGCCGCATCCTCGGACCGGGCAATGCCACGGGCCCACCGCTCGAGCCCGAGGGTCTCGATCATCGGGACCGAAAGGAAAAAGAAGAAGATGAAGATGACGACGACGGGCGGGATGTTGCGCAGAAACTCGACATATGTCCTGGCGAGAAGCTGGACGGTCAGATTGCGCGAGGTGCGCGCAAGGCCGAGGATCACGCCGAAGACCAGCGACAGGAGGCCTGCGTAGATGCAGATCCGGATCGTCGTCATAAGGCCCTGGAGGAGGAGGTTTGCAAACCACTCCTCCCGCACGGTGTGCCAGCCGAGGATGTAGTTCGGGATCAGATGCCAGCGCCACTTGTAGTTCAGCGTGCCGGCGATCTGCGTCCAAACATACCCCACAAAGAGGATGACGAGGGCGAGGATCACCCAGTCCACCCAATGGAGGCGCGGTATCAGCCTGGTAACACGCATCGTGCTGCCGGGGCGGGCCGGGGCCCGCCCCGTCCCACTCAGTCGGGGACCATGTCGGCCCACTCCTCGCCGCGGAACCAGTAGTCGTGACGTTCCTTCAACCAACCGTTCCGGGTGTGCACGCCGATCCAGTTGTTGAAGAAGTTGATGGCGTCCGGATCCCCCTTGCGCATCGCGAAGGCCTCGCCCGAGGCCTCGAACGCATAGTCGAAGGGCACATAGAGGGTTTCGGGGTAGCGGCGCGCCTCGGACGAGGGCAGCGGCTCGGAGGCCATGGTGGCATGGACGTTGCCGTTCAGAACTTCCTGCGTCGGTGCGCCCTCATCGTCGAACTGCACGATCTGTGCGAGCGGGAACTGCGACATGATCGTCTCGACTGTCGTCGCGCCGCGTCGGGCCGCAAAGGTCACGTCGGGGCTGTTGAAGTCCTCGAGCGAAAAGCCCTCGGTCATCTCCCGGTTGGCCAGAACCGTCGCGCCCGAATAGGCGTAGGGGTCGGAGAAGTTGATCGTGAGGTTCCGCGAGGCCCGGATCGACATGCCGGAGATGATCACGTCGAACTGCCCGGCCACGAGCGCCGGGATGATCCCGTCCCAGGCGGTCGGCGTCCACTCAACATCGACGCCCATGTCGTCGGCCAGTTTCTGGGCGACGTCGATCTCGAACCCGACGAGATCGCCGTTGACGTCTCGCATCGTCCAGGGCCGGAACATGGAGATCCCGACCTTCAGAACCCCCTCGCGTTTGATCGATTCAATCACGCTCTCGCTCGAGAGCGCTTGCGTCGCTGATTGGGCAAGGGTCTGGCCGGCGCCCCCGAGGGCCAGTCCGGCGGCAAGGGCGAGCCCGAGGGCCCGTTTTGTGAGGGTCATGGTCGTGGTCCTTCCTGTTGGTCTTGTCTTTGGGATTAGGTGTGCTTGACGCGCGCCTCGAGGGCCGTGACGCCGAACGACATGAGGAGCGTGATTACCAGGTAGATGACCGCCACAGTGAACCAGATCTCAAAACTCATATATGTCTCGGAGATCAGGTTGCGCCCGACGGTCGTCAGCTCTGCGACGGCGATGACGCTGACGATGGCGGACGATTTGACGAGTTGGATCGCCTCGCCGGTCAGCGGCGGCAGCATCAGCGGAACGGATTGCGGCAGCACGATGTAGCGGTAGGCCTGCGCCTCGGTCATGCCGATCGAGGCGGCGCCCTCCCACTGGCCCTTGGGGACGGAGAGGATGCCGGCCCGGAAGATCTCGGAGAGGAGTGCGCCGTGGAAGATCCCGAGGCAGAGGATTGAAGAGGTCAGACGGTCCCAGCCGAAGATCGGGCCGAGCACGTAGTAAAAGAGGTAGACCAGCACGAGAAGCGGCATGTTCCGCAAAAACTCGAGGAGCGCGAGCGCCAGCGCCTTGCCCACCACGAGGGTGGAGAGCCGCGCGAGCGCCATCAGGAGACCGACCGCGACGGCCAGCAGAAACGAGCCGATCGAGAGGACGAAGGTCATACCCAGGCCCACGATGAGCTCGCCAAGTTGGAAGCCGTCCTCGGTATAGGTCCAGAGGTAGCGTGGAATGTTGTACCATTGCCAATTGTAGCCCATCTGCGCGGCACCGGCGTACGCCCCGTAGATCAGCATCCCCATGACGAGCGCATAGAGCCCGATGGCAAAGCCGGTGGAGCCGGTGATGCGCTGGGCCAGTGGCGGCTGGCGTGGCAAAAGGGCGCCGGTTTCGGTCGTGACGGCCATCAGTGCTGCAGGATTTTCTGAAGGAACGCGCGGCAGCGCTCGGTCCGCGGTTCCGTGAAGAAGGCCTCCGGTGCGGCAACCTCGACAATCTCGCCCGCGTCCATGAAGACCATTCGGTCGGCAACCTTGCGGGCAAAGCCCATCTCATGCGTGACGACGACCATGGTCATGCCGTCTTCGGCGAGCTCGACCATGACATCGAGCACTTCGTTGATCATCTCCGGGTCGAGCGCTGAGGTCGGCTCATCGAAGAGGATGATCCGACACTCCATGCACAGGCTCCGCGCGATCGCGACACGCTGTTGTTGGCCGCCGGAGAGATGTCGTGGGTACTTGTCGGCCTGCTCGGGGATGTGCACGCGCTCGAGATAGCGCCGCGCAACCGCTTCGGCCTCGTGTTTTGGCAGTTTGCGCACTTTGAGCGGCCCGACCATCAGGTTCTCGAGCACTGTCAGGTGCGGAAAGAGATTGAACTGCTGAAACACCATCCCAACATCCTGGCGCAGGCGGTGAACATCGCGCGAGCCCTCGTAGACTTCTGCCCCCTGGACGGTGAGCTGGCCCCGCTGATGAAACTCCAGCGCGTTGAAGCAGCGGATCAGGGTCGACTTGCCGGAGCCCGAGGGGCCGCAAATCACCACGCGCTCCCCCTCGGCGACATCGATCGATACGTCCTTCAGCGCATGGAAGTCGCCGTAGTACTTGTCCAGGTTCCGCGCACTGATCACCGCCCCGCCCGCCACATCCAGATCCTCTGCCTCGCCCAGCACTCCGACCCGTTAAACGCTACGTGGCGACACAGTTCAGGCAACAAAAATTCAGAATTCTGGCGCCGACGGTGCCCGCGCACGGAGCGGCCGCACAAATATTGAGCGCGCCCGCTCGCCAACTTGGCGCGACTGTTGAAAAACTGTTGTGGAACAAAGTTTTATGGGACAGTTAAGGTGAAATGAAACCGATCGTAACACCCCTGACTCAAGCGCTCGCCGAGGGGAAACTGACGCGGGAGGAACTGCGCGACTTCATGACCCGCTCAGACGGCCCTGCGCTCCGGCGCTTGGCGCTGTGGGTGCTGGTTGTGATGGCCACCGGTGGTCTGATCGCGTTGGCTTGGGACAGTTGGCTGATCTGGCCCGCGATGTTTCTTCACGGGATCGTCTTGGTGCATCACTTCTCGCTGGAGCATGAGTGCGTCCACAGCACGGTTTTTCGCACCCGGTGGCTCAACAAGGTGGTGGGCACCGTCTGCGGAGTGATCATCATTCTCCCCTTCAAGCATTTTCGCTACGAGCATTGCGACCACCACACCTTCACCCAGCTCGAGGGCGAGGATCCTGAGCTTGTCCCTATGCCGGAGAGCGTCGCTGGGTACATCTGGTACATCTCGGCCGTGCCGTACTGGCGGACGAAGTTCCGCGAGCTCGCGCAGCATGCCGCTGGCCGGCTGACGGCGGAAGAGAAGCGCTTCATCCCGAAGGTCGAGCACCGTGCGGTCTTTCTCGAGGCGCGTGTGATGCTGGCCGGCTACGGGGCGCTTTTCGTTCTGATGGCTGCGACCGGATGGTGGGCGCCGCTCTGGTACTGGCTGATCCCCCTCTTTCTCGGCGAGCCGGTGATGCGCTTCATCCGCATGACGGAGCATGTGGGTCGCCCCACCGTGGCGCAAATGCACGAGAACACGCGAACCAACCTCGTCTCGCTTCCCTGGCGGTTTCTGGCTTGGAACATGAACTACCACGCGGAACATCACTACGCCGCTTCGGTGCCCTACCACGCGCTGCCCCGGCTGCATGAGAAGCTCAAGGACCACATTTACGTGGAGCCCGCGGGCTATCTCGGCGCGCATCGCGACATCCTGCGCCAGCTCCTTGGCGGAGCGCCCGTGCGTGGCGGATAAAGCCTGGCACGATCTGATTGCCGTCAGCGCGCTTCGCACACGTTGGGTCACGCGGGTCGATTTTGGCGCGCGGCCTTTGGCTGTCTTCGACACTCCGACTGGCATTTTCGTGTCGCTCGCCCTCTGCAACCATGGCGGTGCCGATCTCTGTGACGGGTATTTCGACGGACATGTGATCGAGTGTCCGCTGCACCAGGGTGCCTTCGACGTCCGTGATGGCCGGCCGGTGGATGCCCCGGTGACGCGGCCGATGAAGACCTTTCCGAGCCGGGTGGTGAACGGAGTCGTTCAGATCGAGATCTGATCGTGTCGCACTGGGACCGCCCTAGACGTCTCCGTACTCCAGCGCCGCCGCCGCCAGATGGCGAATTTGCGCGTCAGTCTCCGCTTGCGGTTTGTTGGCCAGAGCGTCGAGCCGAAAGTTCTTTCTCATGAGGGCCATTCCAAACAGCGCCGCCAGAAGCAGCGCGGCCCGCTCCTCGGCGCGGTTGCCGCCGAGTTTTCTCGCCAACGGGTCTGCCAAGCCCCGCTGGACCATGCAGCGGATCTTTCCGCCCATTTCGGGGTCGATGATGTTCGTGAGCAGCATCGTGAACACGTTGGTCTCGTCTGTGCCCGGATCGCAGGGGTGAGCAAAGCTCGCCACTGCCGCTGCCAACACGCCGTCGGGATCGACCACCAGCGCCTCCCATGTCGGGATTTCCGCAAGCGTCGCCTCAAAAAGCCCCTGCTTGCCGCCAAAGTAGCGAGACACGAGCGCGACATCGACACCTGCGGACTTGGCGATGTCGCGGAGGGACACGTTTGAGTATCCACGCGTCCAAAACAGCTCACGCGCGGCCGTCAACAACTTGTCCCGGGTCGAGGGCGATTGATCCATGTCGCCGTTTAGCATTTTGCCGGAACGCGTCAACAGTCGTTGACAACTCTGCTTGCCGCACTTAAGTGGTCGTCAACGCTTGTTGACGCACTGGAGAGACAGATGTCAAAAACAGCTCTTATCACGGGCGCATCATCAGGGATTGGCGCAGAGTTCGCGCGCTACCACGCACAAAAAGGCGGGGACGTTGTCATTGTCGCCCGCCGGAAGGACCCTTTGCACGCCCTCAAGGCTGAGTTGGAAAAGGCGCACTCGGTGAGCGTCACGGTCATCGCCATGGATGTCGGCACGCCCGAGCAGGCCAAAAAGCTGCACGAGACGGTCTCCTCCCAGAGCATCCAGGTGGACTATCTGATCAACAATGCGGGCTTTGGTGGCCATGGTGCATTTCTCGACCGGGACCTGGCCGAAGACGAGGCGATGATCGACCTGAACGTCTCGGCGCTTGTCGCGCTCAGCCATTTGTTCGGAACCGACATGAAGGCGCGCGGCGGTGGCAAGATGCTGCAGGTGTCCTCAACCGCTGGTTTTGCCCCGGGGCCCTATCAGGCGGTCTACTTTGCAACGAAAGCGTTCGTCACGTCGTTCAGCCAAGCCATCGACCAGGAAATGCGCAAACACGGGATAACCTCCACCGCGCTTTGCCCGGGTCTCGTCAACACGGAGTTCGTTGAAAAGGCGGACCTCGACGGCACCGGGTTGGCCAAGCAAAAGGGCGCCACCGCGGCCTCCGTCGCGAAGTTCGGGTACGACGCGATGATCGATGGAAAGCTCGTCGTCATCAACGACAAGAGGCTCGACTTCATGATGAACTGGATGATCCCCTTGCTGCCGCGGCGCCGGGTTCTGACGTCGGTCGAAGGGATGCAGGTGAAGTAGCTGACCCGTTCTGGTCCGTGACAGGCATCGAGCTGCGTTCACTGCCAAGCGGCGCGCCCGGCCTGATCTTCAGCGAAGTGGCCCTTGCCGGCGACTGGCCAAGCCGGCGCTTACTGAAGGTCAAAGACGCGACGCTCTTGGCAGGCGAAGAGGGTTTTGGTCCTCAACATGTCCTGATCGGTTCTGTGCGGAACCTCCTGCAGGACCATTGCCGAGCGAACCGGTTTCACCGAATCCGGAGCGCCGGCAATGTGGCGCTGTCGGACCTTTTGAGGCCGCGGTGCGTTGCCGCCTCCGCCAGCGCTGACATCCGAGCCGAGTTCGGTTCCCGGCGCTCAGACACGGATCGGCGGGGCGATAGTCGCCCCGTTGCTTGAGCAAACGCTTGTGCACCCGCGCGGCCTTTCCCAGGCCCTTGGCTGGCGAAGGTGGCGCTCTGTGCCAGTTATTGTCGCACGGCCCTGGAGGCTTGGTGTTTCGGTGGACGAGACATGCCCGGAGCATGTCGCCGGGGTGCGAGAGGGGTCCCGCGCCGTCTCCCTGAAGACCGTTAAGACATCGGTGCCGTTGAAGCCTGCCACGTGCGCCAACGCCATCGGGCCGACGGCGCTTCCGTTGGCAAATGTGGAGGATCCTCTAGACGATGTGGGCGGCCCCGGACGCCGGAGTTGCTTCGCGCCGATCGGAGCCTGATGCCGGATGGGTCATCGCCCTGATCCGACCGAGCAGCTCAGCAGGGGTGCCTGCGGTTGTGTCTGCGAACCGGTGAATCCGTGACCCTGCCGAAGCCATGGATCGGACGCGGCTCAGATCACAAAAGATATGACCCACGCGCTGATACCAACGATTCTGGCGGACAACCCGGAGCCTGGGCTCGAGACCCTTTGGGCTGAGCAAAGCCGCGGCCAGGTGAAGACCGGAGGCCGATCACCATGCGTGATTACCCTCCTACCGAACACCTCATGACCGCCGGCCATCGCTGAGCTTCTGGTGTCGGGTTGCCCCGACAGCGCTCTAAACGTTTGGAGATATCGGTCTCGATCCCTGGAGCCCAAGTCAACGAAGACCTGGTCGGGTGGGCCGGCGGGTCCGTTCACGCTGTCCTGCCGACCCCGACGGCATCGTCAAGGCGCGCTTCGGAATGAGGGGCGCTCCGATGCGTTCGGCAGCCGCCCCTTAGGTCGCGGTCGCGGCCTCAAAGGGGATCGGACGGCTGCCATCCGCGACAGGGTCTCTGAGCAAGTGGCGCTGAAGACCGGACCTCTGTGGCCTGCCCAGCGTCGGCGCAGCTCTGATGGACATCGCGCGATTTCTCTCGCAGTGAGCGCTCCCCGCGCGCACGGGAGCGATCCCCTTGGGAGGGGCGTTCACCAACGCTTCGAGCATTTTCATCTCGACGCCGTCAGCAGGGTGGCGCGCGCCACACACCTCTGCGCCGGCCGCGCGGCCTTCGGCGCGGTGCGGTCGGGTGGGTGGAGAGCGGGCATCGCCGCCGATCCAGCCGCGGCGTGGCGGCCTCTTGCCGGACGGCGCCCCAGAGCCTACTCAGATCACACAATCCGAGAGGGGTGACATGGCGCAGCAAGAGGACAGGCCAAAGTCTCGTGACCTGGCGCCACTTCGCCGTCTCGTGCCTTTTTTTGCCCCCTACACACGACTTGTGGCTCTGGCCTTTGCGGCCCTCCTGGTGACGGCATGCCTGTCGCTCACCCTGCCGCTGGCAGTGCGACGGGTGATCGATGGGTTCGGCGGAGAGAGCCTGGCACTGATGGACGCCTACTTTGCGGCAGCGGTCGGGATTGCGGCGGCGCTCGGGCTCGGAACGGCGCTTCGGTTCTATTTCGTGACCACGCTCGGCGAACGCGTCGTCGCCGACATTCGACGTGCGGTCTACGACCGGGTCATCGGCATGAGCCCGATCTTTTTCGAGCGCGTGATGACAGGCGAAGTGCTGTCCCGCCTGACAACCGATACCACGCTCCTCCTTTCGGTGATCGGCTCGTCCGTCTCGGTCGCACTCCGCAACGTTCTGATCCTGATCGGTGGCGTCGTGTTCATGGCGCTGACCGCGATCAAGCTGACCGCAATGGTGCTGCTCGTTGTGCCGATCGTTTTGATCCCGATCCTGACCCTCGGCAGGCGGCTCCGCCGTCTCAGCCGTGAGAGCCAGGACAGGATTGCGGAGAGCTCGGGCCAAGCCTCCGAGACCCTGCTTGCCGCGCAGACCGTCCAAGCCTACACGCACGAAGCGGCGAGCCGGACCGCCTTCAGCACCCTCACGGAGCGCGCCTTTCGGGCAGCGCAGGCGCGGATTGGAACGCGGGCGCTGATGACGGCAATCGTGATTTTCGTTGTCTTCTCCTGCATCACAGGTGTCCTCTGGATCGGGGCTCGCGATGTGCGGTCGGGGGTGATGTCCGCGGGCGAACTGGTTCAGTTCGTGATCTATTCGGTGATGGTGGCGGGCGCGGTCGCGGCTCTGTCAGAGATCTGGGGGGAGCTTCAGCGGGCTGCCGGGGCGACCGAGCGGCTGGTGGAGCTTCTCTCGCTCGAGGATCCGATCCAAGATCCCGAACACCCCCGTGCAGTTCCCGAACCCGCGGGTCGGATTGCGTTCGAAGATGTGTCGTTTCGCTATCCCGCGCGCCCTTCGGTGGAGGCTTTGACCGATATCGATCTCGAGATCATGCCAGGCGAGACCGTGGCGCTGGTCGGTCCGTCGGGCGCGGGCAAGACAACCATCTTTCAGTTGCTTCTCAGGTTTTTTGAACCTCAGTCCGGACGGATCCTCCTCGACGGGGTGCCGCTTGACGAAATTGCGCGAGAGGACATGCGCCGGGCACTGGCGCTCGTGCCGCAGGATCCGGTGATATTTGCCGACACGGCGCGCGAGAACATCCGCTTCGGGAGACCCGAGGCCAGCGATGCGGAGATCGAGGCGGCGGCGCGCGCGGCGGCGGCGCATGACTTTCTGACCTCGCTGCCGGAGGGCTATGACAGCTTTGTCGGGGAGCGGGGCGTGATGCTCTCCGGTGGGCAGAAACAGCGGATTGCGATTGCGCGGGCCGTCCTCCGCGACGCACCGGTGATGCTCCTCGACGAGGCGACGTCGGCCCTCGATGCCGAAAGCGAGCGCGCGGTGCAGACCGCGGTGGAACGCCTGGCGGACGGCCGGACGACCCTGATCATCGCCCACCGCCTCGCGACCGTGAAGAAGGCCGATCGCATTATTGTGCTGGAGGGCGGGCGGATCGTCGCCTCAGGCACGCATGACGAACTCGTCTCGGGAGGCGGGCTCTATGCACGGCTCGCGCGTCTTCAGTTCACCGACGACCGCGCCGCCTGACCGTGCGCCGCACGCCCTTGTGGCGGAACCCTCGTTTGCGCATTCTGTCCGACACCAAAAAAGTCGGGAGGACAGTCGTGGGCGGGAACAAGCTCCAGATCGGGACACTTGCGGACAAGTTGGCGGTCGAGACTGCGATGCCGCTCGCCGACCGATGGGCGGCGCGAACGCTCTACGATCAGTTGGCCGAGACCGCCGCCACCCACCCAAACCGCCCCGCGATCAGCTTTCAAATCAAATCGGGACCGAGCGACAAGGCCGAGACGCTGACATGGTCGACGCTCTGCGACCGCGTCACGCAGACCGCAAACCTCTTTCGCCGGCTCGGCGTGGGCGACAGCGATGTGGTGGCCTTTGTGTTGCCGAACTGCACGGAGGCCGCCGTCACGTTGCTCGGAGCAGCAACGGCAGGGATCGTCAACCCGATCAATCCGCTCCTCGACCCCGAGCAGATCGCCGCGATCCTCCGCGAAACGCGGGCCAAAGTCGTCGTGACGCTCGCGCCGTTTCCGAAGTCGGATGTCAGCGAGAAGGTGGCGGAGGCGCTGGTCCTCGCTCCGAATGTCCGCCACCTCCTCGAAGTCGATCTGAAGCGCTATCTCGCGCCGCCGCTGTCCTGGTTGGTGCCGCTGATCCGTCCGAAGCGGATCTCGGGCCACGGTGCAAAGACGCAGGACTTCACGAAGGCGATCGGCAAGGAGGCGAAGACACTCGGCTTCGCAGAGTCGCCGGGCGACACGGTCTGCGCCTACTTCCACACGGGCGGCACGACCGGGATGCCCAAGGTCGCGCAGCACCGGCATGCTGGCATCCTCTACAACGGATGGTGTGGGCAAGCCTACATGTTCACGGAGGAGGATGTTCTCCTCTGTCCGCTGCCGCTCTTCCATGTTTTTGCGGCCTATCCGGTGTGGACGACCTGCCTGGCCACGGGTGCGCACATGGTCCTGCCGACGCCACAGGGGTACCGGGGCGAGGGTGTCTTCGACAATTTCTGGAAGCTGGTGGAGCGGTGGAAGGCGACCTTCATGATCACCGTGCCGACGGCCGCGGCCCAATTGATGCAGCGCGCCGTCAACGCCGACGTCTCATCCCTGCGGTTCGCCCTCTCCGGTTCGGCGCCCTTGCCGGTCGAGCTCTTTCGGAAGTTTGAGGACGCAACAGGCGTTACAATCCTTGAGGGGTACGGGATGACCGAGGCGACCTGCCTCGTCTCGATCAACCCGCCCCACGGGGATCGCAAGATCGGCTCCGTCGGCCTGCCCTTTGCCTATACGGATGTCCGCATCGCCATGTGCGACACCGAGGGGCGGATCACGAGGGAGTGCGGACCGGATGAGATCGGCGAGATTTGCGTCTCCGGCCCCGGCGTCTCCCTCGGCAACACCTACACGGAGGCGGAGAAGAACCACGGTCTCTACGCAAATGGGACGCATCTGCGCACCGGCGATCTCGGCCGGATCGACGCGGAGGGCTACATTTGGATCACCGGCCGGGCGAAGGACCTGATCATCCGCGGCGGGCACAACATCGACCCGGCCGAGATCGAAGAGGCGCTCGCCGCGCACCCCGCGGTGGCCTTTGTCGGGGCGATTGGCCAGCCGGATGCCCATGCGGGCGAAGTGCCGGTGGCCTATGTCGAGTTGACCGCCGATGGCGAGACAACGGAGGCGGACCTCCTCGACTATGCCCGCGCGCATGTGGGGGAGCGCGCGGCGCATCCGAAGCGCATTGAAATTTTGGAAGAGCTCCCAAAGACGGCCGTCGGCAAGACCTTTAAGCCGGCCCTCCGGCGCCGCGCGATCCACCGGGTCTACGCCGATGCGTTGACGGAGGCCGGTCTTCCGGTGAGCGTCACCGACGTGGTGGAGGACAAACGGCGCGGCCTTGTCGCAAAACTGAAGCGCGACGACCTCTCGGTTGGCGACGCAGCGGTTCAGGCGGTTCTCGGCGCGTTCTCGCGCCCGTGGGACTGGGCGGAGTGACGCTCAACTCTGCGGCGTCGTCGCCTTTTGCGCCTCAGTTCGCAGATCTGAGACAACCATAACAAGAGCATCGGACAGCATCTCGCTCACGCAGGCCATGCCCTCAACCTCGGCATAGAGTTGAAGCTCTGCAAGTATATCAGCGAGTTGTCTTTTGTTTTCAGGCTGATACATCGCCAGGGTCACCGGTTGTGTCTGTCGCAGGCTTTATACCAGATCTCGCTGCGGGTGTGACAAAAAAAAGCACTTGGGCGGGCTTGCACCAGCTCGGCGCAACTCTTTCCCTCGCGCACTGCGCAGCCTATAGACGCGACTGATCGGAGGGGATGCATGCGCAGCGCAGAGATCTTGCGAAACACGTCGGAGACAGAGATCGCACTCTCCGTGGCGCTCGATGGCACGGGGCGGGCCGATATTGCGACCGGCATCGGCTTTTTTGACCACATGCTGGAGCAGGTCGCCCGCCACGCCCTCCTCGATTTGACGGTCAAGGCGAGAGGAGACCTTCACATCGACGACCACCACACGGTGGAGGATTGTGGGATTGCGTTCGGGCAGGCTCTGACCAAGGCGTTCGGCGACAAACGCGGCATCCGGCGCTACGGCTCCTGCCTGCTGCCGATGGATGACGCGCTCGTCCAAACGGCGCTTGACCTCTCCGGGAGGCCTTATCTGGTGTGGACCGTCGCGTTTCCGGCGCCCAAGATCGGAACGTTCGACACCGAGTTGGTGCGGGAGTTCTTTCAGGCGGTCTCCACCCATGGCGGCATCACGCTCCATGTCGACGCGCTTCGCGGTCTCAATGCCCACCACATCGCTGAGGCAGCCTTCAAGTCCGTGGCGCGGGCGCTCCGCATGGCGTTGGAGCCGGACCCGCGAAGCGCCGGCGAGATCCCGTCGACGAAGGGGCAGCTGTGATCACGGCCATCATCGATTACGAGAGTGGGAACCTTCGCTCCGCCGAGAAGTCGTTTCAGCGCATGGCGGCAGAGACCGACGCGGGTGAGATCCGCGTGACCTCGGATCCCGAGGCCGTTGCAAGCGCCGATCGGCTGGTCTTGCCGGGGGTCGGCGCGTTTGCCGACTGTCGTGCAGGGCTCGAGGCGCGCCCCGGGCTCCTCGAGGCGCTGCTCGACCGTGTGGGTGCCGGTGCACCCTTCCTCGGGATCTGCGTGGGCATGCAGCTTATGGGGCGCGTCGGGCGCGAGCATGGGGCAGACGCGCCTGGATTCGACTGGGTGCCGGGCGAGGTGGTGGCGCTGAGCCCGACCGACCGGAGTTTGAAGATTCCGCATATGGGGTGGAATGCGCTGGCACCCCTCCGCGTCCATCCGGTTCTGGCAGGGATTGAGGCGGGGGATCATGCCTACTTCGTGCATTCTTTCCACCTCCTGCCGGATCGGGAGGAGGACGTCCTGGCGACGGTCGATCACGGCGGCGCGGTGACGGCAGTCGTCGCCCGGGACAACATGGTTGGCACCCAGTTCCATCCGGAAAAGAGCCAGAGCACCGGGCTCCGCCTGATAGCGAACTTCCTGGCTTGGCGCCCCTAGTGGATTGACCGATACGGACGTGTCCGGTTTGGGAGTCCTTGGTGTGTCAATCTGTGCGGGTCTGCGCCAGGCGCGGCGGAGTGTCCGACACAGTCTCTCCCGCCGGCCCATTCGGTGGCGCTCTCGCTCGACGAAACCCCTTGGACCGCACCCGGCCGGGGCTGCCCATGAAGACGGGCCGTGCCGGCACCATGAAGACGAGCCGTGCCGGCACCGTGACGCAGGACGACACGCGCAACGCCACCGCCACGCTCTTCGCGCTCGAGGGCAGCGTCACCGGACGAAACATGCACCGGCACCCATTGCCCGGCAGTGGTTTGCTTGCAAACCGCAAAAGGGGGCACCGGGACGTCCTTCGCGTCCGCAACACCCTCGAGCGC